>CAMCFB010000035.1 GCA_945874125.1 Verrucomicrobia subdivision 6 bacterium
TTCCTCAGGTCAGGCTCCTTCGATCCCAACATCGCATCCAACTGCTCTAAACACACCAGCGTATGCTCATCCGCTGTGTATCGGTGGAAGAATTCGTGCTGCACCAAGCAGGTCAGGGGCGCAAATTCGGGAACCATTCGACCCAGAACTCCGCTCTCATGCATACACCTCAAAATTCGACCCACCTTTCCTTTCTGCCGAAGAATATGCAGGAACGTCTCCCGCACCTCTTTTTGCTGCACCACCCCATCGGTCAAAAGGGCAAATCGAGATCGCATCAATGCCTTCAGCTCGGCCCCGGGCACCGACCCTTGATCTTGCAGAATTCGAAACACCCGGACCATTCGGGCGGGGTCTTCATCAAAAACCCTTGGATGCTCCGGCTGCAGCTCCGCCCCCTGAAGAACAAAACCATCCGTTGCCCGCCTCGCTCCCTTCCAACCCGCGAAAAATGACCACAAGCCGCGCGGTTTGCCTAATCGCTGCTGGCACAGACGAGTGGCGGTGGAGTTGCAGAGCAGATTCAACGTGCGCATATGCCCATACACCTCCCGCATCAAGGCCTCACTTTTTCGCAAAATATTGGGCTGAGGGTAGCCCATCGCCTCGGCTAACTCTCCCTGCCTTCGCAACGACAGCACATCCCCCGCCCCCCTCTGCCCCACGTGCAACCACTCCCGCACCATCATGAGAAAGTCAAAGGCTTGCTCCACCTGCTTCGCCTCCGCCTCCCCCAGCCAATTTCGCTCCACCAGTTTGTCCAAAGACTCCCCCTCTCCACATACTTTTCCGACCCACCGCAGGTTGTGCAAATCCCGCAATCCCCCCACCCCCGATTTCAGGTTCGGCTCCTGCACAAAAACTGTTCCGCCCTCCTTACGGTGCCGCGACTGCTGATTTTCTAATCTCCATGTCAGATATTTTTCCACCTCTCGCTCCAAACTTCGCTTACGGTACTCCTCCCGAAACTTGTCCCAAAGCGCGGTCGAACCAGTCAAATACCGGGCATCCAAGAGCGCCGTTTTGATCATCGGCTCCGACTCCGACCGTTCCACTGTTTCCCCAATCGTTCGACAGGCGTGCCCTACCTTAAATCCCAGATCCCAGAGGACATAGAGCACTTGCTTCACCACCTCCTCGGCAACTCCTGCCTGAGAGCCCTCCTTCAGAAAAACCAGATCCAAGTCACTGGCCGGACTCATCTCCTCCCGACCAAACCCACCCACCGCTCCCAAAACAAGATTCTCCCCCGCGCCCTCCCCCCCCGCACGTTGCCAAACTTCACCCAGCAGGATCGAATAAAAGGAAGCCCGCTGGTGGGCCACCTGCAATCCAGATACTCCAGCCCGAACTTGCTCCACCAGTTGGGCAGACTCCCGCACCAACAAATGCCTCACCTCCTCTCGCAACTCCTCCTTCTGATGCCCCCCGACTCCATCCAATGCACGCCGAACGCGAACCCCAATCTCCCCTGGAGTACTCCCCGGGGCGAGTGGCGCTGCCACGTCGGGGGTAGTCGAAGAATCCTGCATTACTCCAAAGGCTGATCCGTCGCGGCATCGAGGATTTTGAAATCCTCCACATTGGCCGCGGGATCCACTTTAAAGCTAAACGCTCCCGAACAGCGTCGCTGGAGTTGGATGAGGAGCTCGTCATCCTCCGTCCGGAGCCGATGCAAGTCTCCCGGATGCACCAAGACTTTGATCTCATGCACATTGGGGTGGGTGCGCAGAACTCGGCTGATCTCCCGCTGAATCTCCACGCTCATCGTCTCATATGATTTCACCATTCCTTTTCCCCGACACGCCGGACACTCCATGTAAACCGCTTTGCGAATGCTCTCTTGCACACGCTGGCGCGTCATCTCCAGCAGCCCCAAAGGGGAGATCGGCAAAGTGTGAGTCCTCGCTCGGTCCCTCCGTAAACAATCCTTAAACTTCTCATACACGGCCAACTGATCCCGCCGGGCCCGCATATCAATAAAGTCGATCACGATAATGCCACCCAGATTTCTCAACCGAAGTTGGCGGGCAATCTCCTCGGCCGCTTCCAAATTGGTCCGGCGGATGGTGTCGTCATGATCCTTGCCCCCACGAGACTTACCCGTGTTCACATCGATCGAGACAAGTGCCTCCGTCTCATCAATAACCAGCGAGGCCCCCGACTTCAGCCATACTTGACGACGAAGCGCACTTTCGATTTGGCGATTCACCCCAAATGCCTCAAAGAGAGGTTCGGCCGCTAAGTGCCGCTTTACCTTTCGCAAGGACCGCTTGGAGATCGCTCCCACCAAATCCCGAACCCTCTTCTCCGCGTCTTCATTGTCCACTAGCACCTCGTCCACTTCTTCCGTCAGGAAGTCTCGCACCGATCGCTCCACCAAATCAGGCTCTTCCAAAAGAACCGCCGGGGCCTGCTTCGTCCTCATGCCCTCCTCCACCTTGCGCCACTGCTCAAGGAGCAGCGCCAGATCTCGGACAAAGTAGCGCGCCTGCAATCCCTCTCCGTTCGTGCGCAGGATCACTCCCATCCCCTCGGGAACATCCAACTCCTGCAGAATATGCCGCAAGCGTCTCCGCTCCTCCGGATCCTCAATTTTTCGGGAAACTCCACTCATTTCCCCAAACGGCATCAAAACCAGATACCGCCCAGGCAAGCTCAGGTTGGTCGTCACTCTCGCCCCCTTGGTTCCGATCGGACCCTTGTTCACCTGCACAATCACTTCCGCTCCGGGCGGATAGAGGCGCGGAATATCGTTGCTCGTAATACGTGGTTGCCGACCCCGGCCGCCTTTTCTCTCCACCGCCTCGATCTGCTCATCCATCGCCGCCGGCACCGCATCCCAGAAATGCAGAAAACCGTTTTTCTCCAGCCCAATGTCAACAAAGAGAGCTTTGAGGGAGGGCTCCACATTGTGAACGCGTGCCTTGTAAATACTTCCCGAAATGCTTCGGTCTCCCTCTCGCTCGATCGAAAACTCCTCCACCACCCCTCCCTCCAAAAGGGCAACGCGCTTCTCCAATGGTTCCACCGAGAGAAGCAGGCTGCGGCGCTCTTCCCTTTTTTTCCAACCCAAGATTCGCTTGATCGTTTCCAATATCATATCGATTTCCTTTCTTGCGACAGGGGTTCGGGCCTTAGCCCAAATGCCTCTGGCGCCATACGCTTTGCATCAATCCCATCGCGGCCATACACACAGCCAAGAAGGTTCCTCCGTAACTGACAAAGGGCAGAGGAATGCCGGTGATGGGTACCACCTTGATTGTCATTCCCACGTTGATGAAAAAATGTGTAAAGAGCATTCCCAACACTCCTCCTGCCAGAAGTCTGCCCGTAAAGTCGGGCGCCCTCCAGCCAATCCAAGCAATGCACAACAGAAGCCCCGCCTGACCCAAAATGAGCGCCGCCCCACCCACAAAGCCCCACTCCTCTCCCAAAACGGAAAAGATAAAATCGTTATAAGCAATATTCTTCGGCAAGAAGCCATACAAGTTCTGATCCCCATGCAGGTATCCCTTGCCTGTCACCCCTCCCGAACCAATGGCGATAATCGATTGTCGTATCGTCCAACCCGCTCCTAACGGATCCAGATTCGGATCGAAAAAGGTTCGAATTCGGTTGTTCTGGTATGTTTTGAGGAATGGCAGCTCCTTCCCAAGGTGGCCGACATAAAAGTAGATCGCCAGCACCCCCGCCAAGCCCATCCCGGCCGGAATCAGCAAATATCGCAACCGCGTTCCCCCGACAAAGAGAAGCCCAAAGCACATCGGTAAAAACACTGCCGCCGAGCCTAAGTCGGGCTGTCGCAAAATCAGAAAAACCGGAATCAACGCTAGTCCCACCAGAGCGAGGACCGTGCTAAACTTTTCCATTCGATCCCGCAACGCCACCATCAGGGCGCAAGCTCCCGCCAGAAAAGCCAACTTCATCACCTCGGCCGGTTGGAACCCCACCGGTCCAAAGCGAATCCAACTTTTCGCCCCATTCACCTCTCGACCAAAGGCCAGCACCAGCAAAAGGAGAAGGAGCCCGCCCCCAAACCAAAACCATCCTTGTTCCACCCATCGGTGGTAATCCGCCAAGGCGAACACGAAAAAAAGGACCAAGCCCAACCCCACCCACGCCGCCTGTTGCGTCGCCGCGTTCCGCAGGTCCACCGCTTCACTCGTGTGCGTGGCACTGTAAATCACCATCACCCCAAATAAACACAGCCCCAACATAAGAAATAAGCTGGGCCAGTGCATTCCCCGAAAGGCTCGTTTCGCTCTCATCTCCGCCGTAACCCCCGACTGGCCCCACCGCCAAATCCTTCATCCAACCAATTAAAAAACCCGCCCAATCCTCCGTTGTCGTCATCGGCCGTCGGCCCACCCCCTGGCGCATACGAGCCGTCCGATGCCGTCACCCCATGAAAATGCCCAACCACCGGCGCTTGATAAACCAGTTGGGGAGCCACGCCCTTCTCCATTTCAAAAAGCTTAAATAAAACCTCCGAGGCCAAGGGGGCACAGGTGGATCCTCCCGAAACCCCACCCTCCACAATCACGATCACCACATACTTGGGCTCCTTCAGGGGAGCAAATCCGGTAAACCACGTCCGTGTATCCTTGACCGTGCTCCCCCCAATCATCGTGACAAACTGAGCCGACCCAGTTTTACCCGCGACCTCCACATCTTTTACCGCCGCATTTTTTCCCGTTCCCTCCGTCACCACCGCCCTCAATCCCTCTCGCACCGCCGCGAGATTTTCAGGCCTCACTCCTAAATCTCCCCGCTTTACCGCCACTGGGTACTCCTTGGTCGCTTTCGTACCCTTCTCGGTTGTTCTTCCCACCCCTTGAACCAAGCGAGGTTGATACACCGTCCCCCCATTCGCTACCGCCGAAAGCATCACCGCCATTTGGAGCGGGGTCACCCTGACATATCCCTGCCCAATCGAGGTGTTCGCCGTATGCCCATCGCTCCAGCGTTCGACCGCCGGCGGTTTGGGCCGAGGACTCTTTTGCCCCTCCGCCACCCACGCCTCAATCTTCGCCTTATACCCCTTTTTTCTTTGTGCCATCCGGTTCTCCATCCACTCCCGTCCCGGCATCGTTCCTGGATCTTCCCCCGCCAAAGCAGCCTCCCCATCTGGCCTCAATAACAGTTTCTGCCCAAACCCGATTCGCCTGCCCATCTCACTCATCGACTCAATCCCAGTTCGCACGCCCAACTGATAAAAGAAGGTGTTGCACGACATGGCGAGACCACGCTTTAAGGCAATGCTGCCCTGCCCGTCTGGATTCCAATCGTGCCACGTTCTTCCCGCCATCTCGATCGCCCCTGGACTATGGATCACGGTTTGCGGGGTAAACTTGGCCGCGGGATTCTCCAAGGCGGCCAAAGCCGTCAAGGTTTTGAAGGTGGATCCCGGGGCGTAAGCCCCTAACGCTCGATTCAACATCGGCTTGCTCTCCGCCGTCATCAGCTGCTTCCAGTCGGTGCTTTTTCCCGTGCCACCCGGAACAAAACTATTCGGGTCAAAGTTGGGCACCGAACACATCGCCAAAATATCCCCACTGTTGGGATCCATCACCACACACGCTCCGCGACCCACCCTTCGCATCACCCCTTCCACAATCGTCTGCACGCGCGCATCGAGCGTCAGATAAACATTATGCCCAGGCACCGGAGCCTGATACCCCTGCTCCTCCATGATAAATCCCAGATTGTTTTTCTTCAGAATTTTTCCGCCAGGCACGCCCTCCAAATCTTGCTCAAAACCCTTTTCGATTCCCTCTTTCCCAATCACCTCGGGTTGGAATGTCTCCAGCGTCTGCTCTTCCGGCGCCCCCACAAATCCCATCACGTGGGAAGCCAACGCCCCGTACGGATACCAGCGCACCGGCCGAGCCGCCTCTTGCACTCCCGGAATCCGTGGATCCCTCTCCGCCATCCGTGAAAGGGTCGCAAAATCAATCTGCGTCGCCAATTGAAAGGGGGTATTCGGCCTCTGTTGGCTGTGCTTTCTTAACTCATCAATTTCGTAGTTGGGCACAATGCCCAGATTTCGCAGCGGCTCCGTCGAGGTTTCATCGACAATCTTCGCAATATCCACCTGCTTCTGCTTCCTCTTTTTTTCGCCTAAGCCCACCTCCACCATCGTCATCGGGAGCCGACCCCGATGGGCTCGGGCGTAGTTGCCCATCAACTCCCGCACATACAAATCCACGTCATAACGAGCTCGATTTTCTGCCAAGGGCAGGCCGTTGCGATCCAAAACCAACCCCCGCGGGGGTGAGAGGAGAATCGGGATCGTCGTCTGCTGAAGTAAGGTCTGGGCATGTTTTTGCCCTTCGACCACTTGGACAACGAAAAGTCGTTGCAATAAAATCAGGGCGGCCAAGACCACGACCAGCATGGCCGCACTCATGCGCTTCGGCAGATTGGCTTGGCGGCGGGACTGCAACATTATCCTCTCCTCCCTGTCCGCCGAACTCCCACCCGCATCTGCGGTGTTTTCATCCCGTAACCCAGCAGAACCGAAACGAACCCGTTCATGGTCCCCGCCAGCACGAGAGCGACGCTCAAAGAAAAAGGCCAAGCCCAGGCTCGCACCTCCCAACAGTGCAAAAAACGATCCCAAGCAAAGAATCCAACCCCGGCCAAAATCGATCCAACCAGCTGCTCCCCCCAAGATGCTCCCGCCCACCACCCTTTTTGGGTTCGTACCAATAAAGCAACGACACCCATGACCAACGCGTGATGTCCCAGCGCCGAAAAAGTGGCCAAGTCCCAAAAGAGCCCGATTCCCAAAACCCAAAAAAGAAGAGTGGGTCCCGTCAGCACCAAAGCAGCCTGAATCACTACCGCCCCTAAAAGATTTGTCCCCAAGGCCGCGACCCCATGCCAATCCGGCCCGGCGGCCCGAAGTAGCCATGCCCCAATCCCCAAAACCACGCATCGTCCTAAGGCCGAGTTCATTTTTTCCCCGGAGCTCCGCCGGTCAAAATAAATAACTCTCGCAAATCATTCAGGTCGGCCGCCGGCGAAACTTGCCCCTCCCGATATAATCCCGAATTTTTCTCTGCCGTCAGTGGGGGGGCCTCACTCACCGTTCCCACCAAAAGATTCGGGGGGAAGGTTCCGCCCAGCCCCGTCGTTAGGACTCTCTCCCCTAACTCAAACTTCGATTCCCGGGTGACAAAGGTTAATTTGCAAATGGGAGACCCCCCGTTCAAGGGAGTATCCCCCAAAAGAATTCCTCGGGCTCCCGAGCCTTCCGTAAAAACACTGACCTTGCAGTTTTCGTCCGAAATTAACATCACTCGGGTGGTGGTTCTTCCCACCGTGCCCGTTTTTCCAATCACCCCTCGGGGCGTCACCACGGGCTGGTCTTGGGCCAAATTCGGATCATCACTCCATCCCCGATCCACCAACACCGAATTCCACCAGTTCGAGGCATCCCGCTCCACTACCCGACAGGCCAAAAGCCGATACGACTGCTTTTCCCGAAAAGCCAGCATTTCCCGAAATCGATCGTTCTCCGTTCGCAGATAATCCACCTGACGAATCTCGGTCTGGAGGCGCACATTTTCCGCCCGTAAATTGCGATTCTCCTCGTCCAACGAATCCGCCCGGCGAAGACTCTGGCGAAAATCCTCCACCCTGACCTTGAATTCGCTCCAAGACCGCGCCAGAGGAGAAATGGTCTCGATCGTCACGCGTTCCGTCCGCTGGGACGTCACGGGGGCAAAAAAGATAACCCCACCTCCCGCCACTACGGCGAGTCCCGCCCCAACCCAAACCCACTTCCGCGACATTTTTTATTTTTTCGAAACGTTTTCTGGGGGAGGCGGTTACCCGCGTCCGTCAGAAGTAGTTAGTTTCGTTAAAAACTCCAGTTCATCCAGCACTTTTCCTGTGCCCTCGACCACCGCGCTCAGCGGATCTTCGGCCACATGAATAGGAAGCCCTGTTTCCTCGGTCAAAAGACGATCAAATCCCCGCAAAAGCGCACCCCCGCCGGCCAGCACCACCCCCCGCTCCACCAAGTCACTCGATAGCTCTGGCGGACATCGCTCCAAGGTGAGTCGCACGCTCTCTAAAATAATCTGGATCGGCTCCAGCAACGCCTCTCTCACCTCCTGGGAGGTAATGGTCAATGTCTTCGGCAAACCTGCGACCAGATCCCTCCCACGTACCTCCATCGAAATTTCCTTCTCCATCGGGTAGACCGACCCAATTTTTACTTTAATATCTTCCGCCGTTCGCTCTCCGATCATCAAATTATACGCCCGCTTCAGGTAATTCATGATCGCCTCATCCAGTTCGTCCCCCGCCACACGGACACTTCGGCTGAAAACAATTCCGCCCAAGGAAATAATCGCCATTTCGGTGGTCCCACCCCCGATATCAATAATCATATTTCCCGACGCATCCTGCACCGGTAGTCCCACCCCAATCGCCGCCGCCAAAGGCTCCTCGATCAAACGCACGCTCCGTGCCCCCGCATGCGCCGCTGATTCACAAACTGCCCGACGTTCCACCTCCGTGATCCCCGACGGCACCGCAATGACCAACCGAGGCCTCGGCCGCCAACGATTTTGCGATTTGGAAGCCTTTTCAATAAAACATTTCAACATGGCCTCGGTCACCTCGAAGTCACTGATCACGCCGTCCTTGAGCGGCCGTACGGCGATAATGGAACCCGGGGTACGCCCCAACATCCTTTTCGCTTCATCCCCAACCGCTAACACCCTTCGAGAAGCTTGGTCCATCGCCACCACCGACGGCTCCCGCAAAACAACCCCTTTGCCACGCACGTAGACCAAGGTGTTGGCCGTGCCCAGGTCCACACCCATGTCGTTCTCTAGGAAAGGGAAAAGCTTACTCAACATAAACAAGTAAAAACTATACTCCCCCCTGCCCTTCCGTCCGTCAATCTCGAAAAGGCTGATTTCTACCATCGCCGACTACCATTTTCCTCAACCCAGTGTATGGATACTGAATGAATTTGCCGGAGCAGGTCGGGGTGATGGTTCTGCCGCAAACCGTCTTCTTTCCTCACCACCTCCTCCCACTCCATATCTTTGAGCCCCGCTATCGAACCATGCTTCGGCAAGCTCTCGAAGGGTGCCGTATGTTTGCCGTCGCCAGCGAACCCCCACCCAACTCCAAAAACGCTCTCGTCGCCGGCCTCGGTCTCATTCGCTCCTGCGTGCAACAACCCGACGGCACTTCAAACCTCGTCCTCCAAGGCTTAGCTCGCGTTCGCCTCCAACACTTCGTGCAAACCTCCCCCTTTTGTATCGCCTCCCCCGAGCCCGTCGAAGACCCTGAACCCGCTACGCCCGCCTCTCTCGTCACCCGCGAGGCTCTCGTTGCCAAAATTCTCGAAAAAGTCGATCAGATGGAAAACCCCATCGGCCCCTCGCTCGACGATGTAAAAAAATTTATCCGCCACCTCGACGATCCACACGCCTTGGTCGACCTGATCGCCGGCTGCTTTCTCCGCGACCCCAAAATCCGCCAAACCATTCTCCAAACCGCTCCCCTGACCGATCGCCTCCGCCTCCTCCTCCAAAGCCTCTAAACCCTACCCCCCACAGTAATAACTTGTTTGACACTGCAAGAACGAGTGTTACTTAAGGTATATGATTTGCTATTCGACTCATCAATATAGATTTGCAATCACAAAGATAGTTTCCTTTAATACTTTTATCATTCAATAACAAGGTTACATTATTATGCCAATGACTCCTACCGCCTCCGACGTGCGCACAAACTTGCGTCCTCCCGCCAAGAAAAGCGTTGCTTGGCGCAATCCCCCCCTCACTGTCGGCACCATTTCTACAGCGGCGGGCCTCTCCCACCTCATCCAAGCACCTGAGGGCATCGATCTGGTCGAGGTTCGCCTCGATCTCCTTCTCGCCAAAGGTGTTGCCCCAGACAAAATTCAAGAGGCTCTGGCCCAACGTTCCGTCCCCGCTCTCTTGACGCTGCGCACGCGCGAAGAAGGAGGCGGCTTTAATTGGCGCTCTCGCCAAAGGGTCCTCTTCTTTCTTAAATTTATCCCCTTTGCCGATGTGGTTGATTTGGAGCTCACCAATATTCCGCGCCTAAGCCGCGTCCTTCGCCTGGTTCGCCAGACCAAGAGAGATCTCATCGTCTCCTCCCACTCGCTCAAACGGAAACTCACCCCACTCCGCCTCCGTCGCCTGCTCACTCAATTTCGCAAAACCCGCGCCAGCCTTTATAAAATCGTCGGCCTCGCTCGCCGTCGCCGAGATCTTCGTGCCCTCGCCGAACCTTTACTCAACCAATCCCATATGCGCCTCGCCATCATGGCCTCGGGCCCTCTTTCCACCGCCTCTCGCCTCTCCTTCCCCGCGCTCGGCTCCCGACTCATCTACGTTCACTTGGACGAACCCGCGGCCCCGGGTCAGCCTGGGCATAAAACCACCTTTACCCTTCCCGAGATCAAAGCGGCCGTGTCCCCCAAAGGGGCCTAGCCCCGCTTTACGAAACACTGCGCTTCGGCCGAAGCGCGCCTGGGACCGAGTTCTCTACTTTCCCCGCACTGGTGGAAACCACTGGAAAGCCACCCTGCGCCGGTCCGCCACCCCCGATAAAACCCACCAACAACCCGTGCAATCCCAGTAAAATAAAAAGGAGAGCCACCCCTCCCGAACCCCGCTGCGCTCTCTCGAATCTCGCCTCCATCGCCCCCTTCTCCTTGCCCCGCTGCGCCTCGATCACTTGAACTCTCTTTTCCAGCTCAGACCCCAACCGCCCCCGCTCCGTTCTCCACTCTTCCATCTGGCGCAGCCTCTCCTGCCTTCTGTTTTCAAACTCTTTTCGCCTCGAATCCGTTGCCCCCTCCGGCAATTCGGCCACTTGAGCCGACTCCCGATCCAACTGCGCCATTCTCTCCTCCACCATCTGGATTCGATCCCGAATCGGCCAGGTCGACTCTACCCCAACCTCCTCCGCCCCATTCACTGGAAACTCCACCCCCAGCGGTACTGCGGCCAAGCCGTAAATCGCGGCCGCCACCAAAAACCCCAAATTCAAAAATTGGAAACCCGCCACCCGTGCCACACTCTTTCGGGCAGGAAGCGGCCCGCGCAGAAAAAAAAGCCCCAGCAGGAAAAGGGGTGCCAACCGAACCATCGCCTCTCGGTTTGGCAGGAGCTGCTCCTTCGCTGCCAGAATTCCTCCCGCCTCCCCCAATTGCCATAAGGCCAAAGCCAACAAGCCCAAGCCCGCACTCCGAAACAAAAACCCTCGGTCTCCTCCCTCGCTCATCCGTTCACTCTAGCACCCCCAGCAAACTCCTCGAACAAAAAACAGGCGGGCGACAGAAACCTTACTTTTCCTTGCCCCCCACCACCACCATCGCCTCTTTTCCTTTGTCCGACTCCTTTTTCTCAGGCTCTTTTCCCTCGCCCGCAATTTTTGCCTTCAGCGCCTTCTCCACCCTGGCGTAAAGCGCCGGATCTTTCCTCAACTCCTCCTTGGCCGCATCCCGGCCTTGCGCCAGCTGCTTGCCCTCAAACGCAATCCAAGCACCCTTCTTTTCCACCGCATTGTGCTCAATCGCCGCATCAATCAACGAACCCGTCCGCGAAATTCCCTCATTATACATGATGTCGAACTCCGCCTCGGCAAACGGTGGCGCCACCTTGTTTTTCACAATCTTGACCCTTGTCCGATTCCCCACCACCGTGCCATCGGGCAACTTAATCGCAGTGATTCGGCGAATATCAACCCGCACGCTGGAATAAAATTTGAGTGCCCGCCCCCCCGGGGTGGTCTCTGGACTGCCAAACATCACCCCGATTTTCTCTCGGATCTGATTGGTGAAAATCGCCACCGTTCGGGCCCGACTAATCAACGCGGTCAACTTTCTCATCGCCGCACTCATCAAACGCGCCTGCGCCCCCACCGTCACATCCCCAATCTGCCCCTCCAACTCATGCTTCGTCACTAAAGCGGCCACACTGTCCAACACCACCACATCCAGCGCATTCGAACGAATTAAGGTCTCGGCGATGTTCAGAGCCTCCTCCCCCGAATCGGGTTGGGAAACCAACAGCTCATCCATATTCACCCCCAGCTTCCTCGCATAAGCCGGATCCAACGCGTGCTCCACGTCAATAAAGGCGGCTGTCCCCCCCTGTTTTTGGGCATTCGCAATCGCCGTCAACGTCAGGGTGGTCTTTCCCGATGATTCGGGCCCGAAAATTTCAATGATCCGCCCGCGCGGAAATCCCCCCGCCCCCAAGGCCTGATCGATGGCAAAACAACCCGTCGGAACCACATCGATCTTCAGCTTCGCCGCCGCGTCGCCCAAACGCATGATGGCGTTTTCCCCATACGTTTTGACGATCGACTGCAGAGCCAGATCCAGATTCCGCCGCTCCGAGGCCTTGGCACTATCTTTGTGCGCTTGGGTTTCGTTTCGTTCGCTTTTGTCGGTTGCTGATGTTTTGATTGCCATAATAGATTAAACCTCCGTTTTGGGAAAAGGGTTCGGTAAAAGTTTTACTCTAAGCAGATTCAGGGCTGCCTGGGAAGCCATCGCCTTAAATGTCTTCCTCTCCGGAACCAACTTCTTCTCAATAGTTTCCACCCCCCCCGCCCCCGCAATCCCCAAATAAACCAACCCCACTGGCTTCCCCGCACTCCCTCCCCCCGGCCCCGCAATCCCCGTCACCCCCACCGCCCAATCCGCCCCCGCCCTTCTCCTCGCCCCCTCCGCCATCTCCCCCGCCACCACCGCACTCACCGCCCCATACCGCTCCAAACTCTCCCCCCTCACCCCCA
>CAMCFB010000036.1 GCA_945874125.1 Verrucomicrobia subdivision 6 bacterium
GCGCGGGAGTAGTTGAGCGCCCACTTGGTTTTTTCGTCGGGGGAAAGGTTGGCCAGATCGACCCCGATCTTTTTGTTGAGGAGGTCCTGCATGCGGAAGATTTCGTCTAATTTATCGGGGGAAGACATAGAGTAGGGGTAGCGGGTGGGAGTGGAAGAGGGAGACTTTTTTACAGAAAAACTAAGTTGGCTGTGAAGAAATCGGGAAGCAGGTTGGACGGAGGGCGGGGTCAGGGGTAACAAGGAAGGATGCGTGATGTGGTGATTTTAGGAAGTGGATGTGCGGGGTGGACGGCGGCGCTTTATTTGGCGCGGGCGAATCTAAAGCCTCTGGTTTTGACGGGGGCGCAGATGGGTGGATTGCTGACGACCACTTCAGTTGTGGAAAATTATCCTGGGTTTCCCCAAGGAGTGGATGGGACGACCCTGATGGTGCAGATGATGGAGCAGGCGCAAAAGTTTGGGGCGGAGGTGGAGTTTGGCGTGGTGGCGGACGAGGTGACGCTGGGTCGGCCTCTTCACCGAATCCGAGCGGGAGGTAAGACGATCGAGACTCGGGTATTGATCATTTCGACCGGGGCAGGGCATCGGCATCTGGATGTGCCTGGGGAAAAGGAGTTGGAGACGAAGGGGGTGACCTACTGCGCAACTTGTGACGGGGCATTGCCGATGTTCCGCGATCAACCGGTGGTGGTGGTGGGGGGAGGAGATTCGGCGTGTGAGGAGGCGACCTTTTTGACGAGGTTTGCCTCGAAGGTGTACTTGGTGCATCGGCGGGCGGAGTTGCGCGCGTCGAAGATCATGGCGGAGCGGGCTTTGGGAAATGAAAAGATCGAGCCGGTTTGGAATTCGGTGGTGGAGAGTGTCGAGGGGATGAAGGAGGGAAAAGTGACGGGAATCAAAATTCGGGATCAGGTTACGGGAAAAAGTTCGCTGCTCGCTTGTGCGGGAGTTTTTATCGCGGTTGGGCACGTACCGAACACGCAGATTTTTCGAGACAAGTTGCCGATGGACGAAGCGGGTTACTTGCAGTTGGGCCCGGGAAGTCGGACGAAGGTAGAGGGGGTGTTTGGGGCGGGAGATTGCGCGGACAAGGTGTATCGGCAAGCGATCACCGCGGCGGGCATGGGTTGCATGGCCGCGATCGATGCCGAGCGTTATTTAGCGGGGGGTTGAGCCGTCGGCGAGGGGGGTGGCGGAAGGCTATCGAGGAGAGAGCGGGCTTCGGGGAGGAAGGAGCTGCCGGTGTTGGCGGAGACGATTTCATTCAAGACTTGGCGGGCGGCTTCGGGGCGATTTTCTTGGATTTGAATCCGGGCGAGGCCGACCGCAGCAGCGGTGCGAAAAGGATCGGAGGGTTGGGTGGACATGATACGGAGGTAAAGGTTTTGGGCGAGGGGGCGATCGCCGCTGGCGGCGAGCTGGTTGGCTTGGGCCAAGCGTGCGGCGGAGGCTAAGGGGTGGGAGGGAAAATCGCGGGTAAATCTCTCATAGAGGCTGGCGGCCTGCCGATAATCTTTTTTGGCGGAGGCATCGGCGGCAGATTCAAGGATAGCGAGAGCGGTAGCGGGTTGACCGGGGTAGTCGCGGATGAGTCGGGCCCAGGTCTCGGCTCCGGGTTTGGTTTCGAGGAGGAGATTGGATTCAGCCCGGGTTTTCTCCGCTTTGGCATATTGCCAGAGGAGAAGTGCGATTCCGGCAACGATGGCAAGTCCAAGGGGAACTAAGGTTTTGGGTTGAAGCCACGCTGGAATCTGAGCGGGAAGGACCCGGGGCTCTTCGGAGGGGACGGTCAAGGGGTTCGCCATAGCGGTGAGAGGATGGGAAAAGTAGGTCCCGAGGGCAAGACTGGACCTTCGGAGGGGGCTTAAAAAAAAATAGGTTATGGAGAGAAATTAGGCGTTGACGCTGTGGTTTAAAGTGGGTAAAGATGGGTAACTAAGGTGAAATCTGTTTATCCGTGGTGAACAAATACATATGACAATGAAAGAGGCATACACCGACCGGTTTGAGTTTTCCTTGGATGACAAGGGAAGGCTCTCGGTGCCGGTGGAGTGGAGAGGAGAGGCTTTCGAAAAGCGATTTTTGGTGATGCCCTCGTCCGACGGATGTTTGCGAGTGTATCCCGCGAGTTTTCTTGGCCGGGAAATGGAAAAATTATCGAACATGGGGGCGACCTCGGCCGATGCGCGCAGGAAAAGTTTGGAAAAACTGGCGAGTGTGATTCAGGCGACCGAGCCGGATCAGCAGGGCCGAATCATGATTCGGGAAAAGTTTCGCCAACACGCGGGGTTGGCCCGGCAAGCGGTGTTGGTTGGACGATTGGATCATTTTCAAGTTTGGGAGCCCAAGCGCTGGAAAAAAATCGCTCCGCCCACGACGACCTTTGAGGAAGTGGCGCAGGAGGTGGGTCTATGATTTTGGGTACTCCTTTCACGGTGGCGATGCCCCGATTGGATGGCGTCATGCTCCCGCCGAATCCCCGCCTATTTCAAGACACTGAAACCCACCGCCGGCAGAGAGATGGTCGTTGGTGGGCGAGGTGCTGGAAACTCCTCCGAAATTCCGGGGGAGGAAAAGCAACCGACCTCCGAAACTGATTTCGCCGGACGCGCCCGGGAGGCACGTTCCAGCGGATCGGTCCGGGCGTCCCAGGAGGTAGCATATGGACTGGAAGCAGATGATGAGGGGAAAACTCGCGTGCGGCTTTTCCTGTCGCCGAGATGGTTCCGGAAGAGTCGAAGGCCACGGGGTGGTCAAACTTCCCAAAAGGAACGCCTACGAAATCATCGGCCTCCGGCGCCCTGTCCGCAGGGAAATCCTCCGGTTGCGCCCCACCCCCTAAGGCGTGGAGCACGTCCCTGTTCTTCTGGAAGCGACCTTGAGCATGATCCAACCCGCTCCTGGCCGTACGGTGTATGACGCGACCTTTGGTCGGGGCGGCCATACCCGTGCCTTTCTGGAAAAGGGGGCCCGGGTGGTCGCGCTGGATGTGGATCCGGCGGCGGAGGTGGAGGCCAAGCGACTCGAAGCGGAGGTGGGTGCGGACCGTTTT
Source organism: Verrucomicrobia subdivision 6 bacterium (assembly GCA_945874125.1). Classification (GTDB taxonomy): domain Bacteria; phylum Verrucomicrobiota; class Verrucomicrobiia; order Methylacidiphilales; family Verrucolacustridaceae; genus Verrucolacustris. The sequence goes on from CAMCFB010000036.1 coordinate 3,055, forward strand.
CACTTTCATCGGGTGAATTTCAGCGAGATGGAGAGTGTGATGAAACAGGAGGGTCCGGCCGATGGAATCCTGCTGGATTTGGGCATTTCCTCCCCCCAAGTGGATCAGGCGGAACGGGGATTTAGTTTTCAGCAAAGCGGGCCTTTGGATATGCGCATGGATTCCACCCAAGGCACGACGGCAGCCGATTTGGTCAACAACCTTTCCGAGCCCGAGCTGAGGAATCTTTTGCGGGACGGCGGGGAGGATCGGGATCCAGGAAAGATTGCCCGGGCGATTGTGCGGGCCCGGCCCCTCGCGACCACGGTGGATTTGGCGACGGCGGTGTGCCGAGCGACCCGCCCGGCCCATCCCGGGATCAAACATCCGGCCACGCGCACTTTTCTGGCGTTGCGGCGAGCGGTGAATCGGGAGGGGGAAGTTTTGCAGCAGGCCTTGGCCGCGGTGCCGAAAGTTTTACGAACCGGAGGGCGGCTGGCGGTCTTGACCTATCATTCGGCGGAGGATCGGGTGGTGAAGCACTGGATTCGGGCTCATGCGGAGGAGGAGAAGCGTGAGATGGGTATGGCTTTCGGTCAGCCGAATCCCGAGCGATGGGTGAAGGCGCTGGAGGAGGAGGTTCCGAGCGAGGATGAGATTGCGAAAAATCCGCGGGCGCGGAGTGCGCGTTTACGGGGAGCGGAACGTTTGCCGGAGGGATCGAAATGAGCCGGAATCAAATTCGACGGACGAATCAGGTCGGGGGAACGCCGCTGGTGCGCGTTCTTTTGGGGGCAGGTTTGGGGACCTGTCTGGTGGTGGCTTTTGTCTTACTGCACGTGGCTAATATTCGGGCCGCGGCGGATTTAAAGAAACTGGAGACGGCTCGGGCGAAGCAAGAGGACGTTTTAAAATCGGCTCGTTTGTTGGCGGAGCGGTTGCGCTCGCCTCGGAATCTGACGGAGCGAGCCCAGCAGATGAATTTAGGTCTGGTGAGCGTGAGTCAGCTCGAGATCGTGGAGGCGCCGACTCGGAAGGGTTGGCAAGCAACCGATTTGGCGAAGGAGGTGGCACGTTGAATCCTCGCCGGCGCATCATGGGGGTGACGCTGGGCTTTGCTTTCTGCTTTACAGTCGTGTCCTGCAAGTTGATTTGGATTCAGCTGGTCAAGCAGGAGAGCTATCGCGAACAGGCGATCCGCGCCCACACGAGGGGGGAACCAGTGCCGGCCCAGCGGGGATCGATCTTGGATGTGAGCGGTCGGGTGCTGGCGCAAAGCATGCCTTGGATCGAAGTTCGTTTGGATGGAAAGATTTTGGCCCAGCGTCCGCAGGAGTTGCCTCAACTGGCTTCGATTCTGGGAGTTTCCGCCGAGTGGTTAAAGGGGCAGGCGGACCCGGAGAATCGGTATCAGAAAATTGCGGAGGGGATTAGTGCGGAGACCGAGGCCAAGCTTCGGGCGAATCGGATTCAATCGATCTGTTTGGAGCGAAAGTTGGTCCGAAACTATCCGAATGGCTCGGAGACAGCGCAGGTTTTGGGGTACGTCAATCTGCAAGAGGTGACCCCAGCGGGAATGCAGAAGCCCTTGGCGATGGAGGTGGGGGAGGCGGGGGTGGAAAAATCGATGGATCGATATTTGCGTGGGGTGGCGGGGGAGAGGCGAATCATTCACGACGCCGTGCGAAGGGAGATTCCCTATTTTCGCTTAAGTGATCGACCGGCCCGAGATGGGTATCATGTGGTTTTGACGGTGGAACAAGGGCTCCAGCACGTGGTGGAGCGGGAGGCGGATCTTTTGCTGGAAACGTATGCCCCCGAAAGTTTGCAGATTGTGGTGATTCGTCCAGTGACGGGGGAGATCTTGGCCATGGCGAGTCGCCCGACTTTTGATCCCAATCAGCGCAAGACGTATGAGTCAGCGGCGGTGAAGGATCGACCGATTGCGGATACCTACGAACCCGGCTCGACTTTTAAAATCGTGACGGTGGCCGCGGGTCTGAATGAAAAGATCGTTGATCTCGATAGCACATTCTTTTGTGAGAACGGTGAAATGTTTTATGCCGGTTCCTCATTGAAGGATCACGAGCCTTATGGAGTGTTGACGCTGCGGGAGGTGGTGGCGAAATCGAGCAACATCGGGATGGCCAAATTAGCGATTCAGTTGGGGGAGGAGAAGTTGTACGAGTACGCCCGGCTCTTTGGGTTTGGACAAAAAGCGCAAAAAGGGGAAGGGGCACTGCCGGGGGAGGAGGCTGGACTGTTGCGGCCGACGAAGCGATGGAGCAAGACTTCGATCACTCGAATCCCCATGGGGTATGAGGTGGCGGCGACCAATTTGCAGATGGCGATGGCCTACGGGGCGATTGCCAATGGCGGGAAGAGGATGGAGCCCAGAATCATCAAGGCGGTGGTGGATCGGGACAATCGGGTGGTGTTGCAATTTTTACCCAAAGTGGTTTGTCAGGCGGTTCAGCCCGGGGCGGCGGCCAAAATGGTCGAGGCGTTGCGGGGGGTGGTGAGTGATCGGGGAACGGCGGAAGCCGCCCTGGTCCCAGGGTACGAGGTGGCTGGAAAAACGGGGACGGCGCGCAAGGTCGTTCAGGGAAATTATGCGGAGGGAAAGTATCGCTCCTCCTTCATTGGTTTTTTACCGGCGGATAAACCGGAATTTTTGATCTCCATTCTGGTGGATGAGCCGAAGGGCAAAGTTTACTACGGGGGCAAGGTGGCGGGCCCTTCGTTCAAGAATATTGCCACCCAAGTGGCCGAGCAGCTGCACTTAAACCGAGGAGCCTCGGTCGTGGCGAAACGAGGGGCTCTATGAAGCTGGCGGAGGTGATGAAGGGAGTGGTGGTGAAAGAGTGGCAAGGGGGGCGAGAAGCGGAAATTTCGGGTTTGGCCTACGATTCGAAACAGGTGGGTCGTGGGTCACTCTTCTGCACTTGGAAGGGGCGAAAAAGCGATGGGCACGCTTTTGTTTCCAATGCCGTGCAGCGTGGAGCGGTGGCGGTGGTGGTCGAGCAGAAAATTCCAGAAGCGATCGTGCCCAGGATTCGAGTGGAGAGCGGCCGTCGCGCGTTGGGTCGGATGGCGGCCAATTTTTATGGACATCCGTCGCAGGAGGTTCGGGTGATTGGTTTGACGGGGACGAACGGAAAGACCTCCACGGCGATGTTGCTCCAGACTTTATTTCAAGCGGGTGGTTTGCAGTGCGGCTATTTGGGCACGGTGGGAAATGATGTGGGCAAGGGGCGCCAACCGGCTCGGCAGACCACGCCCGAGGCGTTGGATTTGCAGGCGCTCTTGGCGGAGATGCGGGAAAATGGGTGTCGAGCGGCGGCGATGGAGGTGAGCTCGCACGCCTTGGAGCAGGGCAGGACGGAGGGAGTGAATTTTGCCGGCGCGATCTTGACCAATCTAGGGAGAGATCACTTGGACTATCACGGGACGATGGAGGCGTACGAGTCGGCCAAGGGGAAATTGTTTGAAGGCCTGACCGAGGGGGCTTTTGCGGTGATTCCGCAAGAGGACCCCGCGGGGGTGAGAATGGTGGCGAGGTGTCGTCCGGGGGTGCGGGTGATGACGTACGGGGTGGAGAGGGGCGATGTATTTACAAAAAATCTGAAAATGGGAATGGGCGGAAGTTCTTTTACCCTGTGCACGCCGGAGGGAGAGGTGGCGGCCACCTTGCCTTGGCTGGGGCGTTTCAATGTTTCGAATGCTTTAGCGGCGGCGGCGGCGGCGATGCAGTCGGGTTGGTCGGCGGAGAAGGTGGCGGCGGGGTTGGGTCGTGCGCCGGCGGTGCCAGGAAGAATGGAGAAGGTGGCGCATGCGGGGGACATTTCAGTTTTGGTGGATTACGCGCACACCGCCGATGCGGTGGCCGCCTCGTTGAGCACGTTGAAGCCTTTGACGCAGGGGTCTCTCTGGGTGGTTTTCGGTGCGGGTGGAGATCGGGATGCAGGGAAGCGTCCGGAGATGGCGGCCGAGGCGGCGAGGTGGGCCGATCGGGTGGTCCTGACCTCAGACAATCCGCGAAGTGAAGATCCGAAAAAAATTATGCAAGAGATGGCAGCGGGGTTAGCGAAGGGAGCCGCCGTGCAAATGGTGGAAAATCGGGCGGAGGCGATTCGAATCGCGGTAGGGTCGGCCTCGGCGGGGGACGTGGTTTTGGTGGCGGGAAAGGGTCATGAGGAATTTCAAGAGGTGGCGGGCGAAAAGATTCCTTTCTCGGATCGCCGCGAGGTGGAGCGGGCTTTGGCGGAAAGGGGTCGGAAATGAAATCGCTTTCCCTCTCGACCTTGGCGGAGTTGGCCGGGGCTGAGATCATGAGTGGGAACGGCGAGCGGGTGGCGAGTGGAGTCGGGATTGATTCTCGAACGATTCGGCCGGGGGAGCTGTTTGTGGCGATTCGCGGGGCGAAACATGATGGGCATGAGCACGTCAAGGAAGCGGCCGAAAAGGGCGCGATCGCGGCGCTGGTGGAGAAGTTGGGTTCGGGCAAAATTTCCACCGGGTTTACCTACTTACGGGCCGCGGATACCCAGAAGGCACTGCAAAAACTGGCCCACGGGTATCGTCGTTTGCTGGCGGTGCGGGTGGCTTCGGTAACGGGGAGTTCAGGAAAAAGCAGTACAAAGGAAATGTTGGCGGCGGTGCTGGAAACGACGGGTCCGACCCATCGTACGCCCGGAAACTTGAACAATCATTTTGGGGTGCCGCTTACCTTATTGGGAATCGGGGCGGAGGATCGGTGGGCGGTGGTGGAGTTAGCCATGAATTCGCCTGGGGAAATTGGGGCGTTGGCGGAATTGGCCGAGCCGGAGGTGGGGGTGGTGACGAATATAGGTTGGGCGCATATCGAGGGAATGGGTTCGAAGGAGGCCACGGCGAAAGAGAAGGGGGCATTGTACCGGGCGTTACCCGCGAATGGACTGGCGGTCAGTAATGCCGACGATCCGATGGAAAAAATTACGTTAGAGGGGTGTCGGGCCCGGGTGGTACGGGTGGGGAGCTCGGCCGGAGCCGATTATCGGCTGGGAGATTTAAGTTGTGAGGGGAGTTCGACCCGTTTTGTTTGCGAGGGACCGCGCGGAAAAATGGCCGTGCGTATTCCCGTTCCCGGGGCCCATATGGCGATGAATGCGGCGCAGGCCTGGGCGGCGGGGGTGGAGCTAGGGGTTGAGCCGCAAGTGGCGGCGACCGCTTTGGAAAAAGTTCGTTTACCGGCTGGGCGGGTGAAGTTAGAGAAGCACGGCGAGGGCTGGTTGTTGGATGATAGTTATAATGCGAATCCGGACAGCCTGTTGGCGGGGTTGCAGACTTTAGAGGAGCTACCCGGGAAAGGGCGAAACGTGGCCCTGCTGGGGGCCATGGCGGAACTGGGTTCTTTTGGTGAACTGCTGCATGAGGAGTCGGGCGGAGCGGTGGCACGGCGAAAGATCGGACTGTGTTTGGTGGTGGGGGAGGATGGAAAATATTTGGTCGAAGGAGCAAAAAAAGTTCGTCCGGGAGATTGGATTCGCTGGTTTCCCAAAAAAGAGGAGTTGCTCCAAGCGTACCGCGAGTCGGCCCAAGCGGGGGATCGGATCTTGGTCAAGGGAAGCCGGCGCGAGGGGATGGAAGTGGTGGCGGAGCAGCTGCGGGGGAAAAAGTAACCATGTTGTACTACCTGCATCTCCTGAGTGATTGGATGGGGCCACTGAATGTTTTCCAGTATGTGACCTTTCGAACGGTGGGGGCGGCTCTGACCTCTTTTGGTTTTTGTCTTTGGATCGGACCGAGAGTGATTCGGGCGCTTCATCGGCTCAAGTTGGGGCAACCGTTGCGGAGTAAAGAGGAGGTGCACCGTTTGGCCGATCTGCACGAGAGCAAGCAGGGAACCCCGACGATGGGTGGAGTTTTGATTTTATTCTCTTTGACCTTGGCGTGTGTGCTGTGGGGAAAGCCGACGAATCCCTACTTGTGGCTGGCGCTGGGAAGCACCTTGGCTTTGGGGACGCTGGGATTTTGTGATGACTACGCCAAGGTGCGGAAAAAAACATCGGGCGGGTTGGGCGGGCGACAAAAGCTTCTCGTCCAAGGATTGGTGGCGGGAGGTGTCGCGACCGTGTTGATGTTGATTCCGCAGGCCCGGGAGGCGGCTTTGCGGTTGCAGGTTCCCTTTATTCGGGAGGAATTCTTGCAAATTCAACTCCCGATATGGGGAGCCATCCTCTTTTTTATTTTTATCATTGTGGGGAGTTCCAACGCGGTGAACTTAACCGACGGATTAGATGGTCTAGCCTCGGGTTGTATTTTAACCGTCGCACTGGTGCTGGGGCTGTTTGCCTACTTGTCGAGTCACGCCAAGTTAGCCTCTTACCTGTTCCTGCCGCGTTTACCTGGAGGAGAAGAGTTGGTCATCTTTTGTGCGGCTTTGTTTGGATCGGCTTTGGGATTTCTGTGGTTCAACTGTCATCCCGCGAAAGTATTTATGGGAGACACCGGGTCGTTGGCTTTGGGCGGAGCCGTGGGGGTGGTGGCGATTTGCATCAACCAAGAGCTTTTGTTGGCGGTGATTGGTGGAGTTTTCGTGATGGAAGCTATGTCGGTCATTTTGCAGGTAGCCTCGTTCCGGTTGACGGGGAAAAGGATTTTCGCCATGTCGCCGATTCATCACCACTTTGAGCTCCGAGGGTGGAGTGAAACGGCCGTGGTGACTCGATTTTGGATTCTGAGCGTGGTCTTTGCCTTAGCGGGACTGGCATCCCTGAAGTTGCGGTGAAAGGAGTCATGGAAAAATGGAAAGACAAAGAAGTTGTGGTGCTGGGAATGGGACGCAGTGGACAGGCCGCGGCGGAGTGGCTGCTTGGACAGGGAGCGAAGGTAACCATGTTTGACGAGACCCCGAGCCCAACCCTGCAGAAGACCGCCCGGAGATGGGAGGATCGCGGAGCAACCGTGCTTTTGGGTTCCGATCGACTGCCGAGAACAAATTTTGCTTATGGCATCATCAGTCCTGGAATTGATCCCAGAAAAGAGTTTGTTCGGGGCTTGGTGGAAGCAGGAGTGCCCCTGATGGGTGAATTGGAGTTAGGGTCGCAGGCTTGTCTTTGCCCGATCGTGGCGATCACCGGAACGAATGGGAAGAGCACGACGACTGAGCTGATTGCGGCCATTTTCGCCGCGGCGGGAAAGCAGGTGATGGCTTGTGGGAATTTGGGACGGCCGTTGACGGAGGTGGCTCCTTTGACTCGGGGTTTGGACCGGGTGGTGGTGGAGGTGAGTTCTTTTCAGTTGGAGTCGGTACAGACCTTCCGTCCGAAAGTGGGGGTTTATCTGAATTTCACCCCTGATCATTTGGATCGATACTCCTCGCTCCCCGAGTACCGCGCGGCCAAGGCTCGGATTTTTGAGAATCAGGGGGAGGGAGACACGGCGGTGGTTCAGCTGGGCTTGCCTGGAATTTTAGGAAAAGGCAAGAGGGTAACTTTCACGTCTGGCCCGGAAGAGGCGGATTACACCCTACGGAATGGGGCTCTTTGCTGTGGGGGTGAGATTTTGATGAGGCAGGATGAGACACAGCTACGCGGCCCCCATAATGCGGAAAACCTTTTGGCGGCATGGGCGGTGGCGGAGGTGGAGGGTTTACCCCTAGCCGCGGTGCGAGAAGCATTTTCGAAATATCGGGCATTGCCTCATCGATGCGAGGTGGTGCGGGTGCGTGCGGGAGTGACCTGGGTGAATGATTCGAAAGCGACCAATCTGGATGCGATGGAGCGGGCGGTGGCGGGGATGGAGGGAAGCGTCATTCTGATCGCGGGAGGAAAAGATAAGGGCTTTGATTTTTCGGAAAGTCGAACGGCTTTGGCGGGAAAAGTACGGGGAGCATTTTTAGTGGGCGAAATGGCCGAGCAAATTGAGAAAGCGTGGGTTGGGGCGGTGCCTTGCCGTCGAGTCCCGAGCCTGGAGGAGGCGGTGAAGCGAGCGGCGGAAATGGCGGTGAGAGGGGAGACAGTTTTATTGAGCCCAGGATGTTCGAGTTACGACATGTTTAAGAATTTCGAGGATAGAGGGGAGAAATACAGGCAGAGCGTCATCGCCCTGCCGGAGGAGGAAGAAAGAAAATGAGTGATGAACTGCTGGAATACTCAGCGCAACGAAACCAAACCCCCGCCACCACCGGTGAGGCCGCGGAACGCCCGGCAAAGAGTGGAGGCCTGAATCGGCTCTCCACGATCTTTCTGGTGGTGTTAGGGCTGCACGTCGTGGTGATTGTGGGCATCAGTGCGTATCACCTGCTTCGGGGAAATCCTGAATCAGGAATTACGGCGGTGCCCGAAAGCGTCCCGGCGCCGATGCCCGAGACGGCGCAAGCCCCCGAGGCGGCCAGTCGCCCCTTAGCCGAGGTGACGAGCAGCATGCCGAGTCCAGACGACAAGGTGTGGCAAACCCCTGAGGTGACCACGACAGAAGTGGCTGCCCCTGCGGCCGCCGGACCGAGCACGGTGGCGGCGAACGTGGAGCGCATGCACGTGGTGGTGAAAGGCGATACCTTGGCCAAAATCGCGAAGGCGAACGGAGTCACGGCCGCGGCCTTAGCGAAAGCGAATGGAGTTCAAGGCACGATAATCAAACTCGGCCAAAAGTTAAAGATTCCCGAAAGTGCGGGTGCGGGAACAGTCGCAGTCGCGGCGAGCAGACCGGCCAAAGCGGTGGCGGCAGCGGCCGCCAAACAGGATTCGAGCCCCGCTGGAACTTATACGGTGGCGGCGGGAGATACCCTGGCCAAAATCGCGAAAAAGTTCGGCACCAAGGCAGACACCTTGGCGAAGTTAAACTCCATCCAGGATCCGAAGAAATTAAAGATCGGGATGAAGTTGCAAGTGCCCGGAGAGGCCTCGGCGAAGGCCGAGAGTCCGGCCTCGACCCAAGCACCCTCGGGTCCGACCGACATGGCGATGCTTCCGAAAGCATCCACGAATTAGACGCCATGGGACGAAACTCCGCGCATATCCTGGTCGCCTGTGTGGCCATCCTGGTTGGGTTAGGCCTGACCATGCTGGCGAGCGTAGGCGCTTTTTCCCCCGATAACCGGGGCCAAACCCTTTTCTTCCTCCAAAGGCAAGGGCTCTGGCTGGTGGTGGGAACAGGGATATGCGTGGGGTTGAGTCGTTGCGATGCGAAGACGATGCTGCGCTATGCGTCATGGATCTTTGGTATCGCCACTGTTTTGGTGGCGATTTGCCTGATTCCCGGATTGGGCAAATCGGTGAAAGGGTCGGCCCGATGGATCCCGATTGGGCCGTTTGCGATTCAGCCGGGGGAAATGTTGAAGCTGGCTACGGTGGTGATGGCGGCGGCATGGGTAAAGTGGAAAGGGCCGAAAATGAAAAATAGTTGGGAAGGTCTCTTCCTGCCTTTTCTGATTCTCATCGTGCC
>CAMCFB010000037.1 GCA_945874125.1 Verrucomicrobia subdivision 6 bacterium
CCCATTTCTTCCGCCAAAATTTTCAACGGATCTTGCCCTTTTCCTTTCTCACCCGGTCCCGGCCACCCGATCGCGCCCGCCAAACCCGCTGCTCGGCTCACCCCACTCATCTCGACCGCCTCCCGCAAAGCGAACCTTGCCATCTGCAAACTCCTCCACCCCTCCCCACCCAATTTTTCTGGCACCTGCGCTGCCACTTGCACCGGGGCCTTCTCCCAACCCTCCCACTCCAACGTCCTCACCGCCGATCGTCCACTTTGCATCCCATCCCAAAAAACCTTTCTCCCCAACCCATACCCCGTCACCACCCCCACTCCCGTCACCACCACCCGACGCGTCATTTTCCCTCCACCATCTTTTGCAGACGCACCGCCAACTCCCCCACCGTTGGATCCGGCTCCGCCAAAAGAACTTTATCCTCTAACGCTTGTCCCACCGCCTCCTCCAGCCGGAACGTCAGATCAATCCGATCAATACTCTCCGCCCCCAAATCCCCCATCAACCTCTGCCCATCCAAAATCGGCTCTTTTCGCCGTAACGTCTCCGCCACCGCCACCCTGACCAACTCCTGCCACTCCTCCCTCGTTCTCATTTCTCTATCCCCCATCCCCAAACCTCCGCCTCCGCCCCACTCTCCGTCATCCGAACCGCGACCACCCACTTCACCCCTCGAGCTCCCCACCTCTGAATTCGTCTCCCCACCTCCTCCTCCACCCCACTCCTTGCTGGCAAAGTTTCCAACGGTCCTTTTGCCCCAATCTCGATGGCCAGCTGCGCAAACGGCAAATTCGGCAACCTCTCCAACAGCCACAGCGGAGATTTGTCCCGCCACCCCTCCGCCACCTCACCCGCCCCCGCTCCCTCGCACCAATCCGGCCAGCTCCCTCCAAAACCCACCCCAATCACCCCCACCTCTCTTCCCCCCGCCTTCGCCCCACTCCTCCCCCACGCCCTTAACCCCGCCCGCACCACCGCGCCGCCCCGCTCCCCTAACCACCTCCCCGCTTTCGCCCCCACCCACGGATCGCCCCCCTCCTCCCCCAACCTCCACTCCCCTCGTCCCGTAATCCCAAGCTTGCCCGCCCCCGCCAATCCATTACGATTTCCCTCTTGTGTCTTCCCACCCGAAGCATTTCGGGGGACATGAGAAACAACCTTTACCATGAAACTAACGCGGTCCTCCGACCGCCCTGACAATGGAACCCTTCATCGGTTCCCACTCTAACCCAAAAAAATCAATCCTATGACTAATTTCGAAACTCTTTTATCCCAATCGATGCAGAACTTTAAGGAAGGCACCATCGTCAAAGGTCGCATCATCGAACGCCGCCCCCGCGAAGTCATGGTCGATATCGGCTACAAATCGGAAGGCGCAATCGATCTGAACGAATTTAGCTCCTCGGACGATCTCGCCATCGGTCAAGAGATTGAAGTCCTTCTCGAACGCCTCGAAAATGAGGACGGCCAAGTCATCCTCTCCCGCCAAAAAGCCGCGCACAAACAGAACTGGGACAAGATCGTCAAGCTCAGCGAGTCCGGCAAAACGGTCCAAGGCGTCGTCAAAGGAATCGTCAAGGGCGGCCTGATGGTGGATGTCGGCGTCGAGGCCTTCTTGCCCTCCTCGCAAATCGATATCAATCCCCCGAAAAACCTCCGCGAATTCCTCAACCAAACTTTGGAATGCCGCATCGTCAAACTGAATGAGGATCGCAAAAATGTGGTTCTTTCCCGTCGCGAACTGATCGAAGAAGAGCGCAACGAGAAACGCTCCAAGCTCCTCGCCCACCTCGATAAGGGCGCCAAGGTCAAAGGCCGCGTCAAAAATCTGACCGAGTTCGGGGCCTTCGTCGATCTGGATGGTCTCGACGGCCTTCTCCACGTCACCGATATGACCTGGGGACGCCTCGGCCACCCCTCCGAAATGCTGCAAACCGGCCAAGAAATCGAGGTCCTCGTTCTCGAAATCGATAAAGAACGCCTTCGTGTTTCGCTCGGGATGAAACAGATGTCGGAAAATCCTTGGGACAAGATTGCCGAAAAATATCCGGTCAATCTCAAGGTCCGCGGAAAAATCACCAGCCTTGTTCCCTACGGCGCCTTCATCCAACTCGAACCCGGAGTGGAAGGCCTCGTTCACGTCTCCGAACTCTCCTGGACGCGCCGGATCAATCGCCCCAGCGATATTCTTCAGGAAGGGCAAGAGATCGATGCCATTGTCATCAGCGTCAGCAAGGAGGAGCAGAAACTCTCCCTCTCCGTCCGCCATCTCGAGGCCAATCCTTGGGAAGAAATCCATCTCCGCTACCCGGTGGGTCGCCCCGTCAAAGGCACCGTGCGCAACACCACCGCCTATGGCGCATTTGTCGAGTTGGAAGAGGGCATCGACGGCATGATTCACGTTTCCGATATGTCGTGGACCCGCAAGCCCGCCCACGCATCCGAAATGCTCAAGAAGGGCGATACGGTGGAAGCCCAAGTCCTCGGAATCGACAAAGCCAACCAGCGAATCTCCCTCGGCCTGAAGCAGCTCGCCGAAGATCCATGGAAAGAGGTCGAGAACCGCTTCAAAATCGGCCAGATGGTCAAAGGCACCGTCAGCAAGGTCGCCAGCTTTGGCGCCTTTATCCAGCTCGAGGGCGAACTGGATGGCTTGGTGCACATCTCCCAGATTTCGGAGGAGCGCGTCGCCAAGGTGAAAGATGTCCTCAAGCCCGGCCAAGAGATCGAAGCCCGTGTCATCCGCCTGAACAAGGCGGAGCGCCGCATCGGCCTCTCCATCAAAGCCGCCGCTTACTCCGACGAAGCCTTCGAAAAAGAGCAGCGCGTTCTCGATGACACCTCCAAATCGTCCGACTTCTTGGGTGGCATGGAAGCTGCCTTCGAAAAGGCTGAAGAAGAGTATCGCCCGGGCGAAGGCGCCAAGAGCTAAGCCAAACTTTTCCTTCGACCTCAACCTATGCCTTCCGACGACATTCTTCTCGAAACCGAGGAGAAAATGGAAAAAACCCTCCGCAAAGTGGAGGAGGATTTTCAAGGAGTTCGCACGGGTAAGGCCTCGGCCTCGCTCGTCGAAAATCTGCGGGTCGAAGCTTACGGCTCGACCATGCGCCTGAAAGAGCTCGCGGGCATCACCGCCCCCGAGCCCCGACTCCTCGTGATCCAACCTTGGGACGCCACCACCGTGGACCCCGTCCGAAAAGCCTTGGAGGAATCCCAGGTTGGGATCACTCCCCAGGTGGACGGCAAAATCATCCGCCTGCCGATCCCCCAACTTTCCGAGGAGCGTCGCCGCGATCTGATCAAATTGATCGGAAAATTAGCCGAGGATGGTCGCGTCGCCCTTCGCCACGAACGCCGTCACGGTCTCGAAGCCCTCAAAAAAGAGCAGAAGGACGGCAAAATGACCGAAGATGATTTGAGCTCGGGCGAAAAAGAGGTGCAAAAGCTAACCGATCAGTACACCGGCAAGATTGAAGCGCTGGTCACCAGCAAAGAGGCCGAGCTACTCAAAGTTTGATCGGGCAACACGCCTACGGCTTGGCCGCAGGCGCTGGAGCGTACGCCTTGAGGTCTTCGCCCGTTTTCGGATCCAACACCATCAGCTTGGTCACCATTTCCTCCCACGCTTCTTTTCGACCGAGCGTTTTGTAGGCAACCCCCACATTCGCCAAGACTTCCACCACATCAGGCTTTAACTGCAACGATTTTTCAAAACAGCTGACGGCCTCCGTTTGATTCCCAGAAAGAAAGAGCTGCTTTCCCAGCCTGTTCCAACTATCGGCGTCCTTGGGATCCATCTCGACCAACTTTCGCAAAGCCGCTACCTCCATCGACTCCCCCGGATGACTCGTCGTTACCGATGGCCCCGTCGATCCAGGCTGTCCCGTGGCCACCGTGGCCGTCTCCTTTTCTCCCACTTTCCCTGGAGCAAACTCCATCAGATCCCGCGCCAATTTCGGATCCACCAAGGCCAAACTCTGAACGATTTTTTCATACTCGGTCATTTCCCCCGCGCTTTTAAGGGTGACCCCTAGATTGGCCAACACCTCTCCCACCCCAGGCTTGATCTCCAAAGCCCGCCGAAAGGCATCGATCGCTTCCTGATGCTGCCCAGATAGGTAGAGACTTTTTCCTAGCCGATCCCAGCTATCCGCGTCCTGCGGTGCCATCGCCACCAATTTGCGCATCGCCTCGACCTCACCCTTACCCTCCGCCGCCACCTCAGGCCCTTTCTTTGCCTCGCTCATTTTCTCGGCCGTGCGCCAATCTTTGGCGACGTCTTGGGCCACGACACGCTCGGGCTCTCCTGCCACCGGTTTGGAATCGGGTGGCACCGCCGGCAAAAGGACCGTGGGCTGCTCAATCAGCGCGATCCCACCCGCCAACGCCAAAACAATTCCGACCACACTGAACATGACAATCTGAATCCGCACCCCCATCGTCAGCCCCCGAAACCACTCCGATATCCGATTCCCCTCAGGATCATCAAAGGACATAGGGGAGAATCCTAACCTGAACTCATCTCTTAATCCAGACAGAGTCGCAGCACCCCCTCCTCCAACGCCCGGGCCCGATCCGCTCCCGAAACCAACTCGATCTGCAATTCATGCAAACGGAGCAGCGCCCTTCGCACTCCTCCCGCCGGACGATGGGCACACAGGCCCGTAACTTTACCCAATCGCCACAAATTCGGTTTTTCCCCTTTGCTGCTTCTCGGCAAAAATGCATCCGCCGCCGGATCCAAACTGGGTTGACCAAACCCACCGGGCGCCGGCAACCGGAGCAATCTCGCCTCCTGCAGGGCCCTACCTAAAGCCGCCAAGCGCAAGCTTCCCGCCAAAATCATGACCAACCCCACATCGCTCTCCCCCTGCTCCAACAACCTCCGCAACCCCGCTCGCGCCGGGCCAAGCTTCCCCGCGACCACCGCGTCACACCAATCCCACACCTCCAACTCTCTTCTCCCCGCCCCCACCTCCCTCACCGCCTGCTCCGTCACCTTTGTCTCTGGCTTCAAATAAAGCCGCACTTTCTCGATTTCCTTTTCCAAGGCTCTTCCGTCCCATCCGACAACCTCCATCAGTAACTCCACCGCTCCGGGCCCCACCGTCAGACCCGCCCGCCGCAGCCTCTCGCTGATCTCGTCCATCCAATCCCCACGATCTCGCCCTCGCCTCAAATCGGGCGGATCAAAAACCTCCACCTTGCCCAATTTTTCAAACTGTCGAAAAAAAGATCTCCTCTTGTCCACCCCGGGAGCCGAAATCAGAAACTGCGCCTCACTCGGTGGCAACTTGCCCAATAACTCGATCAAGGAAGCGAGCGATTCCAGCACACCTTCGTTCCGCCCAGTCACGTTGTCCCCTAAAAAAGTGCAGTCCGCTAACCAAACCAATTTTCTGCCTCCCAAAAAAGATAAGGTTTCCAAACCCTCCCGCGCTTTGGCGATCGCTTGCCGGGCCCCCTCGATCGTATCCACTCTCCCATCCACTTTTTCGGCATTGAGAGGATCCTCCGGCGCCCACTCCGCAAAAATCTCCTTCGCTCGACGCGAAACCTCTGGTTCATCCCCTCCCCCCACCATGCAGTGTTGGGGTTTGCCCTGCTCTTTGCCCTTCGCCATTCTTTCCTGATGGAACACCTTTGGGCCCCGTGGCGCAACCGCTATGTCACCGGCGAAGAAAAACCTAGTGAAGATCTTTTCCAACGCTTAGCCAACTCCACCGATGACACCGCCGACCTCATCCTCGCCCGAACGAAAGCCTCTTTCGCCGTTCTTAACCGATACCCTTACAACCTCGGCCACGTCCTCGTCTGCCCCTACCGCGAAGTAGACGATCTCGCCTCACTCTCCGCCCAGGAGTCGGCCGACCTCTGGACCCTCGTCAATCGGATGACCGCTGCCCTCCGCCAAGCAATCAAGCCAGAGGGCTTCAACATCGGCCTCAACCTCGGCACCGCCGCCGGCGCCGGCGTTCCCAAACATCTTCACGTCCACATCGTCCCCCGCTGGCCCAACGACGCCAACTTCCTCACTACCACCGGCACTACTCGCATCCATCCCGGTGATCTTCCGGCCGTCTACGCCAAACTCCGCTCCGCGCTTGCCGGTTGAATCGAACAGGGACGATCATCCCTAGCCCCGAAACCCCCAGTAAAGATTATCTGCCACACCGCTTGACACAAAAAAAGTATCATGCATAGTTTCATGCATGGCTACAAAAACCATTTCCCTTGAACTAGATGCATATGACAAATTAAAGGCGGCCAAGCTTAAAGAGCGCGAATCTTTCTCCTCCGTGGTTCGCCGGGCCGTGTTTTCTGCCTTACCCCACACGGGTGGCGCCGTTCTCGAGCGACTCACCGCCTTGGGATCAGGAAGTCTTCCCTCCCGAAAAGTATTTGATCACTGGGAACGAATGCTCCAAGAGGATCGCAAAACCCCTAGGGTCTCGCCCTCCCCATGGGATCGTCCCCGTGCATCTTGATACCTCCTTCCTGATCGACCTCCAGCGGGAGCGGGAACGGCGCCAACCCGGCCCATGCCACCGCTTTTTCGAACAACACTCGGATAGGCCGATGCGCATCTCCTCCGTCACCGCCATGGAATACCTGGAAGGCTTTCCCGATTCCGACCTCCTCAGCCAACTCCCCTTTCTCTCCGCTTTCGACCTCGTCCCCATCCACCTGGCTGAATCCATTCAAGCTAGCCGAATCCGCCGTTCCCTGCGCTCCTCCGGCGAACTCCTGCCCGATGCGTATATCCTCATCGCCGCCTGCGCCATCCAGCAAAATGAACCCCTTGTCACCAACAACAACGACCATTTTCGCCGCATTCCTCATCTCCAAATCCTCCCTTATCGCACCGAAGGATAATTTGCTGGGATCAGGGCTCAAAACGCTTACCCACTTTCCGCCTATTCGTTCCTCCTACGATTCGCTACGTTAATGATCTCCATGCAAATCACCGCTCTCCTTTTTTCCGGCCAAGGCGCCCAACGCGTCGGGATGGGAGCCGATCTGGCCGAAGCCTCCCCTGCCGCCCGGAAAATTCTCGAACTCGGTTCCGATATCCTGCCGGCCGACTTCTCCACCGTCCTCCGCGCCGGTCCCGAAGAAACTCTCACCCGCACCGCCTACTGCCAACCCGCCCTTTACCTCCACGGACTCGCCCTCCTCGCCGTTCTCCAGGAAAAAAATCCTAACTTTACCTTCGCGGCTACCGCCGGTCTCTCCCTCGGCGAATTTACCGCCCACGCCGCTGGCGGAACCTTCTCCATCGAAGACGGTCTTCGTCTCGTCGCCCGCCGCGGCACCCTCATGGATGAGGCCTGCGCCCAACGCAAAGGCGCGATGCTCGCCTTGCTTGGTGCCGATGAAGCGCTCGCCCACCGCGTGGCGCAAGCATCGGGCTGGGAAGTCGCCAATCTCAACGGAGGTGGCCAGATCGTTCTCTCCGGGCCCGCCGAAAGAATCGAGGCCGCCCAAGCCGCCGCCAAGGAAGCCGGCGTCAAACGGGCCATTCCCCTCAAAGTCGCCGGCGCCTACCACTCCTCCCTCATGACCTCCGCCAAAGAAGGCCTCGCCGAAGCCATCGCCAAAACAAATCTTAAAATGCCCGCTGCGCCCGTCCTCTCCAACTTCCTCGGCCGCCCCGCCTCTTCCGAAGCAGAGATTCGCTCCAGCTTACTGGAACAGGTCACCGGCACCGTCCGCTGGGAGGCTTGCCTCAAGGATCTTGCTGGCCGCGGGGTGACCAAGCTGATTGAACTCGGCCCGGGCGGCGTCTTGGCCGGCCTCGCCAAAAAGATTGTCCCCGATCTTCCTTGCCACAGTGCGGGAACTCTGGCGGAACTGGAGAAGGTCACTCATGAACTCCCCCACTAACTCCCGCACCGCCCTCATCACCGGGGCCAGTCGCGGCCTCGGCCGTGCCATTGCCGAACGACTCGCCCATGACGGCTGGCGCGTCGAGCTCGTTGCCCGCCAAGCCAACAAGCTCCATGAGGTCCGCGCGGCCATTGAAGCCGCGGGAGGAAAAGCCGGCGTTCACACCGCGGATATTTCCGATCCTAAGTCCGCCGAACAAGTCATCGCCGCCGTCGAGAAGGAGTCTGGCCCACTCGGTGCCCTCATCAATAACGCGGGCATCACGAAAGACGGCCTCGTCATGCGCATGGAAGATGCGGACTGGTGCTCCGTCATCGATACCAATCTGACGGGGGCCTTTCGCTGGATCCGCGCCGCCTCCCGCGGAATGCTCAAGGCACGATCAGGCCGCATCATCAATATCGGCTCCGTCGTGGGCCTCGTCGGCAACGCCGGGCAGGCCAATTACGCTGCCGCCAAAGCTGGCCTCATCGGCCTCACCCAATCCGTCGCTCGCGAGTTCGCTTCCCGCGGGATCACCTGCAACTGTGTCTGCCCTGGTTTTTTCGATACCGATATGACCTCTGTTTTGAAGGAAGATCTTAAGTCCAAAGTGCTGACCACCATACCTTTAAATCGTTTTGGCAAGCCGGAAGAAGTTGCTGGCCTGGTTTCGTTTCTCTGTGGCCCCGACGCAGGCTACGTCACGGGGCAGGCTTGGGCCATCGATGGCGGCATGACGATGTAAAAAAAGTCAGCCCCATCCTTAAATTTTCTTATTGCCATTATGCCCGCGAGAATCCTTACTGCGCTCCTCACAAACACAGGAGCAAAACCATTATGAGCGAAAAATCGATCGACCAAAAAGTAAAAGACATCATCGTTGAGCAACTCAGCGTCAACGCGGAACAAGTCACCCCCGAAGCCAAATTCATTGAAGATTTGGGCGCCGACTCACTCGACATCGTCGAGCTCGTCATGGCCTTCGAAGAAGAGTTCGGCGTGGAGGTTCCTGATAGCGACGCCGAAAAGCTCCTCACCGTGGGCGATGTCGTAAAGTACATCGAGGACAAGCAGTCCAAATAACGCGGGTCCGGATGGCCACCCATCGGAAGACCCTTCCGGTCGGCCCCATCCATCCACGTACCTCATGAGTACCCGACGCGTCGTGGTCACGGGACTTGGTGCCCTGACCCCTCTGGCCAATAACTTCCCCGAGACTTGGGCTCGGCTCATTCGCGGAGAGAGCGGCATCGGCCCAGTCACTGCGTTTGACACCACCGGCTACGATTGCCGAATCGCTGGCGAGGTTCGCAATTTTGACCCCGCCACCGCTTTCAAAAATCCCAAAGATGTTCGCCGGACCGATCGCTACACCCACCTGGCCATGGGCGCCGCCGGGGAAGCCTGGAAAGATGCCGGCCTCGAAAGCGCCACCCTGGACCTCGATCGTGCGGGCGTCCTCGTGGGCTCAGGCATCGGAGGACTCCGAACTCTGGAAGAGCAGCACACGATTCTTCGCGATCGTGGCCCGAAAAAAGTCTCCCCCTTCATGATTCCGATGATGATTAACAATATCGCTTCCGGACATATTTCCATGCACTTCGGCCTGCGCGGTCCCAACTTCGCCATCGTCTCCGCTTGCTCCACCGCCACCCACTCCATTGGCGAAGGCTGGCGCCTGATTCGCGAGTCCGAGGCCGACCTCATTATCGCGGGCGGCAGCGAGGCTGCCGTCGTCGGACTCGGCCTGAGCGGCTTTGGTGCCATGAAAGCCCTCTCCACTCGCAATGAGGAGCCCACCCGCGCCTCCCGCCCGTTCGATAAAGGTCGCGACGGCTTCGTCCTGAGCGAGGGAGCGGCCATCATCATTCTGGAGGAGATGGACCACGCCAAAAAACGTGGGGCAAAAATCTACGGGGAAATTCTCGGCTACGGCGCCACCGCCGACGCTTATCATCTCACCGCCCCCGCCCCCGAAGGAGCCGGCGCAGCCCGCGCCATGCAAATCGCCCTTCGGCACGCCAAGGTGAACCCCGATCAAGTGGACTATATAAACGCCCACGGTACCTCCACCCCACAGGGAGATATCTGCGAAACCCAAGCGATTAAATCGGTCCTCGGTGCCCATGCCAAAAAAGTCGCTGTCAGCTCGACCAAATCCAGTCTCGGTCACCTCCTCGGTGCTGCCGGATCGATCGAGATGGCCATCTGCCTGAAAGCCCTCGAAACCAACCTGCTCCCCGCCACGATCAATCTGGAAGAGCCCGATCCGGAGTGTGATTTGGACTACATCCCCCTCCAACCGAGGGAGCAAAAAGCCAAAATCGTCATGAACAACTCCTTTGGTTTCGGGGGGCACAATGCTTGCATCGTCGCCTCTCGTCTGGTTTAATTTTCCCTTCTATGAAGGCAGAAATTCACCCCAAGTTTGAAGCCTGTATCATGACCTGCGCCTGCGGTGCGGTCTATCACACCCGCTCGACCAAAGCCCAAGTTCGTCTTGGTATCTGCGCTTCCTGTCACCCTTTCTTCACCGGCACCCAGAAGTTGGTCGACACCGCCGGTCGTGTCGAAAAATTCCGTCGCCGCTTCGACGCCACGACCCCCGCCCCCAAGGCGAAAAAGCGCTCGTAGGCGCCCGCGCGGATTCCCCGTTCCCTCGCCCTCGGGCGTAGGTTCGGTGCCGCCTCCTCCCTCGTGGATCCCACCGCCCAACTCGCCCGCCTCGAATCCCGCCTTCACGAACTGGATCGTGAAATGGCCGACCCCGACCTGTATCGTCAAGGCACTCGGGCCCGCGACCTTGCCCGCGAACATGCCCGCATCCGCTCGGGGACAGAGGCCGCTCGTCGCCTCGTTTCTCTGACCTCTCAAATTCAGGAAAATGCCACCCTGCGTGCCTCCACCACCGACCCAGAAATGCGGCAAATGGCGGAGGAGGAAGCCGCCGAACTCATCCGCGATGAAGCCACCGCCAAAGCAGCGGTTCTTCGCTCCATCCTGCCCCCTGACCCGGACGAGCACCGCGACACCATTGTCGAAATTCGCGCTGGGGCCGGTGGAACCGAAGCCGCCATCTTCGCCGGAGATCTCTTTCGCATGTACAGCCGCTACGCCGAGACTCGCGGATGGAAACTGGAACCCCTCTCCTCCAGCCCCTCCGACCTCGGTGGTCTGAAAGAAGTTGTTTTCGAATTGACGGGGCAAACCGTTTTCGCCGCCATGCGCCATGAGAGTGGAGTCCACCGCGTCCAACGCGTTCCCGCCACCGAAGCCCAAGGCCGAATCCACACCTCCACCGCCACCGTCGCCGTTCTTCCCGTGGCCGAAGAGGTCGAGCTGCAGATTCGACCGGATGAAGTGAGAATTGAAGTGTGTCGGTCGGGCGGCCCGGGCGGACAGGGAGTCAACACCACCGACTCGGCCGTCCAAGTTCTCCACATCCCCACCGGCCTGATCGTTCGCTGCCAAGACAGCCGCTCCCAAATTAAAAATCGTGCCACCGCCATGCGCATTCTGGCTTCCCGACTTCTCGAGAAAAAACGCGAAGAGGAGCGTGGCAAAGTTGAGGCCGCCCGTCGTCAGCAAGTCGGCTCAGGCGAACGGAACGAAAAGATCCGCACGTATAACTTTCCCCAGAATCGGCTGACCGATCATCGTATCGGCTTCACCTCCCACGATCTCAACTTGGTCATGGAAGGAAGAATCGAACCGCTCGTGGAAGCCCTCGCCGCTGATGACCTTCGTCGCCGTTTGGAGGAGTCTGGCTTGGGCGCATGAAACTTCTCTCCGTCCTCGAAGCCACCACCAGCCACTTCACCAAACACGGCCTACCCTCCCCCCGACTCCAAGCCGAACTCCTCATCGCCCACGCCCTCGCCCTGCCCCGCTTGGGCCTCTACCTCCAATTTGAACGCGAACTCACTGCGCCCGAACTGGAACTTCTTCGACCCCTCGTTCGCCGACGCGCTGCCCGTGAGCCTGTTCAACACATCACGGGTGCGACAAGTTTTTCTGGCCTGACTCTTCAATGTACCCCCGCCGCTCTGATTCCTCGCCCCGAAACCGAACTTCTCGTAGAGCACGCCTCCCAACTTCTTAAAAATCTTCCCCCTGGCCTTGTCATCGATGTCGGCACGGGTACAGGCGCC
>CAMCFB010000038.1 GCA_945874125.1 Verrucomicrobia subdivision 6 bacterium
TCTCATTCATGGAGTCGCCGATTTAGAGGGGGCAGGGCCGAGGGAGATCTCGTTTTTTGCACACCCTCGGTATGAGTCGGCAGCCCGCAAAACGGCGGCGGGAGCACTAGTGGTGGGATTACAGGCGGCGGGAGATTTTGGGAAAAATCGAATTCGGGTGGCTGATCCTTCAGGGGCGTTTAGCAAAATTGCACTTCTTTTTGCCCCGCCAGCGTCACCGCCCATCGTTGGGTCGCACCCCTCAGCCATCGTCTCGCCTCAGGCAAAATTGGGAGATGGGGTGGGTTTGGGGCCTTACGTCGTGGTGGAGGAAGGGGCGGAGCTCGGGAATGGATCGCAACTTGGGGCAGGGTCGTATATTGGGAGGCACGTGAAAATCGGGGCGGGGTGTGTTTTTCATCCGCGGGTGTACGTGGGGGAAAGATGCTGTGTGGGAAATCGAGTGGTGCTGCATGCGGGGGCGGTGGTGGGGGCGGATGGTTTTGGTTACGAGATGAAAGAGGGGAAACATGTGAAGATTCCCCAGTTGGGCATTGTCCAGATCGACGATGAGGCGGAGATTGGGGCGAACACCACAATTGATCGGGGGCGCTTTGCGCGGACCCATATTGGGGAAGGGGCGAAGATCGATAATCTGGTGATGATTGCCCACAATTGCGTGGTCGGCCCGCACAGTGTGATCGTGGCGCAGAGTGGACTTTCGGGGAGCACGACGACGGGACATCACGTGGTGATTGCAGGGCATGTGGGAACGGTCGGGCACGTTCATTTGGGGGACGGAGTGATCATCACCGCCAAGTCGGGCGTGACGAAGGATGTGCCGGCGGGGCAAACGTGGAGAGGGGCACCCGCGCGACCGATCAAGGAGCAGATGGCGATGGAGGCCCATATTCAGCAATTGCCGCAGTTGGCCAAGCGTTTGAAGGCGTTAGAGGCAAAAAAGAAGCCGAGTGAGGCGCGGACTGCGACCAAAGCGAAAAAAAAGTAGGCTAGGCGTAGACCCGCCAATCGAGGTCGAGAAAGATCGGGTTGCGCCATTCGCAATTTCCCAAGAAAGATTCCTCCACGCGGTCGGCCAAGATCTGCTCGTAGAGCCGTTGGAATCGCAGGAGATGGTCTTGGGTGCGTTTGACGGCGTAGGGGACCATCGTGCCGGTTTTCATAATGAAGGCCCAGTCACTGGATTGAGCGAGAAGAAGCTCTCGGGCGGCTTGGCGAAGGGCTCGATCCAGGAGGGGGTGGGGATGGGCGTTGCAGAAACGGCCCGCTAATTCGATCATGCGAACGGTGGCGAGATGTAGGTGGGGATAGATCCAGGAGTTGGAGCCCTCCAGCCAAACGGACCAGTGGCCCTCGTTGCCCCAAGAGGAGGCGCTGGGGGTGGCCAGTTGGTGGGTGTCGTGGCGGGTGAGGAATTCGGACGGGGTGATCATAGAGAAGGTTTTCTGGTCGTGCGCGGATTTACGAAAAAGATAATCGAGGAAGATGGGTCCCTCGTACCACCAGTGGCCGTACAGTTCGGCGTCGTAGGGGCAGAGTACGATGGGTTCGGTTCCCATGACGCCCCGGAGATGCTCGATCTGTTTTTCGCGATTGAACATGAAGTTGGCCGCGTGGTCGGCAGCACGTTGGCGAGCGAGGTGGGGACGGTACGGCTCTTTGTGCGGCGTGCGACCGGTGATGCGGTGGTACTTGAGGCCGGTGAATTTCCGCATGCCGTTGGGTTGGATGTAGGGGCGGATGTAATCGTGATCGAGGTCGAAGCCGCAATCTCGATAAAAGTCGCGGTACTCTCCGTCCCCGGGGTAGCCCTCCTCTGCGCTCCACACCTGTTTACTGGATTCGATATCGCGTCCAAAGGCGGCGGGGCCGGCGGGGGTGAAGATGGGGGCGAAGACGCCGTAGGCGGGGCGGGGGTCGGCATAGAGAACTCCGTGGGCATCGACGATAAACCAGCGAATTTCGGCCTCTTGAAGGTAGTGTTCGACCCCTGGGTAGTAGGCGCATTCGGGCAACCAGATGCCGCGGGGGTCGCGACCAAAGCAGTTGTGATAATCCTTGCGGGCGACCTGGACTTGAGCGCGAACGGCCTGAGGGAACTCGCGCATGAGGGGCAGAAAGCCGTGGGTGGCGCCGCAGGTGATGATTTCCAGAACGCCGGCGTCTTGGAATTTGCGGAAGGCGAGGATGAGGTTCCGCTGGTACCGGTCGCAGAAGAGGTGGTGACAGTGGTGCAGACGATCGTGATAAAAGCGGGCGAGGGGTTGGAAGGCGGGGTCGTTTCGGGTGCGGTGCAGCTCCTTGTTCGCGAGTTCGATCTGTTTTTCGAGTCCGTGGATGTAGCGGTCTTGGAGAAGAGGATCGCGCAGCATGGCGCAGAGGGGTGGGGTCATGGACATGGTGAGGCGGAAGTAGATGCCGTCCCGGACGAGGCCCTCCATCATATCGAGGAGAGGAAGATAGGTTTCGGTGATGGCTTCGTAGAGCCAGTCCTCTTCGAGGAACTCAGCGTATTCGGGATGTCGGACGAAGGGGAGGTGGGCGTGGAGAACGGGAGCTACATAACCGAGGGACATGAGGCTAGGTGGAGCGGGGGGGATTGCCGGGGGAGGTGCCGTGGAGTTGGCTGGAGCCGAGTTTGGGGCAGGTATCGATTTGGCGGCGCAGAATTTCGGTCATCTCGAAAGATCCGAATCGGTGATATTTCCAAAGATCTCCGCCGAGGTAGGAGAAGATCTTGGCCGTGGAGACCGGGCCGACGGAGCGACGGAGGGCGTAGGGAAAGGGAAGGGGATGGCCGGTTCTTTGCAGGCGGGCAAGAATTTGGGCCAAGGCCTCTCCTGGGCGGAGGAATGCGCGGACGAGATCCCAGAGTTGACGGAAGGAGAAGTGGAAGGGGATGGTGACGAATTCGATGGTTTCGTTGGCGGAGGGGGAATCGGGAGGAGAGGTGATTTCGGTCGATAGGGCGAGTTGGTGAAAGGAGCCGTTGGGTCGGTAAAAGCCGAGTTCGGCTTGAAAGTGGGTGGCAGGGCGCTGGGTGGGGAGGAACCACTCACGTGAACCGGGCGTGATATGAATTTGGTGCACCCGCTCTTTCCCTGGGATAAAAACTTGGAGGTAGATTTTTCCGTCCGAGGCCTCCTTTTCTGCCTCACTCAGTTGGCCTCGAGTAAAGTCCCAGTAGGCGAAGAGGGTTTGGGGATCTCGGGCGGTGAGGAAGAGGCGCCGGGTGCCGTAACTTTCGGGAAGTTCGCCGAGGGATTCGAACTCTGGAACGTAGGGGGCGATCGGTTGGGGGATGAGGGAGGGAAGAGTGAAGGGGTGGGAGGCAGGGCGGATGGGGAGAGGGGTTTTTCGGAGGCGGGGAAGAGCGGTTTTTTTTAGGGGTGGGCGAGAAGAAACTTTTTTGGATTGAGGCGAGGTCGGAGTGCGTTTTGGCTTGAGGACGGTTTTCGAGATCGCGGTTTTCTTTTTGTTTGGAGATGATTTTTTCATGAGGTCCAAAGGCAACTAAAACAAGACTCGGATTTTCGCTCATCCTACGGCAAAATCCATTCTCTTCTACAGAAAAAATGAAAACTCAACTTGTGCCAGCATCGTAAGAGCGATGAATACCAAAAGGATCATTCCCTGTTTGGATGTGGACGGCGGTCGTGTGGTCAAAGGGGTGCAATTTGTTTCGATCCGGGATGCGGGGGATCCAGCGGAGTGTGCCCGAGCCTACAACGAGCAGGGGGCGGACGAGTTGGTTTTCTTGGACATTACGGCTTCGGCGGAGGCGCGGGGGACCTTGCTGGAGGCGGTCAGGAAAACGGCCGAGGAGGTTTTTCTGCCGCTGACGGTGGGAGGAGGGGTGAGGTCGGTCGAAAACGCGAGGGAACTTTTGCGCGCGGGAGCGGACAAGGTGAGTCTGAACACGGCGGCGGTGGAGCGGCCGGAGTTGATTGCGGAGGTGGCGGGGGCGTTTGGTTGCCAGTGTGTGGTTTTGGCGGTGGACGTGCGGGCGAAGGGTGGGGGTAAGTGGGAGGTGACGACCCACGGAGGGCGGCGGGCGACGGGCCGGGATGCGGGGGAGTGGATGGAAGAGGGAGTGCGGCGTGGGGCGGGGGAGATTTTACTGACCAGCATGGACCGGGACGGAATGAAGGAGGGGTACGATTTGGCGCTGACGCGGATGGCGAGCAGTCGAGTCTCGGTGCCAGTGATCGCGAGTGGGGGGGCGGGAACGAAGGAGCACTTTGCCGAGGTTTTGGGGGAAGCGGGAGGGGCGGAGGCTGCTCTCGCGGCCAGTTTATTTCACTTTGGGGAGTTGACGGTGCCTGAGTTAAAGAAGTATCTGGAGGGGCGGGGAGTGGCCGTGCGACCTGCGAGAAAGCCGTGATTTTTCCCAGCGAGGAGAAGTTTGTCGAGTTGGCCAAGCAGGGCAACCTGATCCCGATTGGGCGGGAGTATCCGGCGGACGCGGAGACTCCTGTCTCGGCCTACATCAAACTCTCGGGCCAGCCTGGCGGGGCGTCCTTTCTGTTGGAGAGTGCGGAAACGGGGGGGCGGTTGGGCAGATACTCCTTTGTTGGATCGAGGCCGGCGGGGGTGATGGAGTTTCGGGCAGGGCGAGTGCGGTTGACGAAATTGAGTGGGGAGGTGGAGGAGAGGGCGCCGGAGAACCCTGATCCTTTGGTTGAAGTTCAGCAGATGTTGCAGGGCATTCGTCCGGTGGCGGCCTGGCCGGGGGAGCCGCCGCCGTTTGCGGGGGGAGCGGTGGGATTTTTGGCTTTTGAGGCGGTGCGGTATTTCGAGAGTCGGGTGGGAGTGGCGAAGCGGGATGATTTAGGAGTACCGGACGCGTGCTTTGCCTTGGTGGAGGAGTTTGTCATTTTTGATCACGAGAGAAAGACGCGTCGTTTGGTGGTGCAAGTGAAAACGGGGGAGAATCCAAAGTTGGCTTACGCCAAGGGGGTGGAGCGGCTGGAGGCATTGGCTAAGCGGCTGGCGCAGCCGGCCGGGAAATCGAGTGGGGAGGTGCCAAAGCGGCCGGAGGGAGATCCTTTGGTGGGGGCATCGCCGAACATGACCAAGTCGGAGTATCTGAAGATGGCAGAAGGGATGCAGGAGCATATTCGAGCGGGCGATATTTTTCAGGTGGTGCCGTCGCAAAGGTTTACGGTGCCGTTTCAGGGCAGGCCGATTGATCTGTATCGGGCGCTGAGGGCGATTAATCCCTCGCCGTACATGTTTTGTTTCGAGATGGCGGGGTTGGCGTTGGTGGGATCTTCGCCCGAGACCCATGTTCGTTGTGAAAATGGGAAAGTGGAGATTCGTCCGATTGCGGGAACCAAGGCCCGCGGGGCAACCCCGGAAGAGGATGCGCAGAATGCACGGGAGATGAAGGCGGATCCGAAGGAGCGGGCGGAGCACATTATGTTGGTGGATTTGGCCCGGAATGATCTGGGGAGAGTGTGCGAGTATGAGAGCGTGAAGGTGGTGGAGTTGATGGAGGTGGAGCGATTTTCGCATGTGATGCATCTGGTCTCGCGGGTGGAGGGAAAGTTGCGTCCGGATCAGGATGCCTTTCAAGTGATGCGGGCGACGTTTCCGGCGGGAACGGTGAGTGGATCTCCGAAAGTGCGGGCGCTGGAGATTTTGGCGGAGAGCGAGCCGACTCGGCGGGGGGCGTATGCGGGGGCGGCGGGTTACTTTTCCTTCGACGGAAATTTGGATTCTTGTATTTCGATTCGGACGATCTTACTGAAAGCGGGTAAGGCGCATATTCAGGCGGGCGGCGGGTTGGTGGCCGATTCGACTCCGGAGGGGGAGTATCAGGAGAGCGTGAACAAGGCCAAGGCGGGCTTGGCGGCGGTGGCGGCGGCACGAACCTTGGCGTAGGGTGGGCTTATGTTGCTGGTCATCGATAACTACGATTCGTTCACCTACAACTTGGTGCAATATTTCGGAGAGTTGGGGGCGGATCCTCAGGTGAAGCGGAATGATGCGATCACGCCGGAGGAGGTGGAGAAGATGAGGCCGAGTAAGATTGTCATTTCTCCCGGCCCAGGCACGCCGGCGGATGCGGGAATTTCGATGGAGTTGATTCGGCGGTTCGGGGCAAAGGTGCCGCTGCTGGGGGTTTGTTTGGGGCATCAGTGCATTGGGGAGGTGTATGGGGGGAAGGTGGTGCGAGCGGGACGATTGATGCACGGCAAGACATCCCCGATCCAGCATGATGGGAGGGGTGTTTTTGCTCAACTGCCGAACCCGTTTGAGGCGACGCGGTATCACTCGTTGATTGTGGAGGCGGAGTCGGTCCCGAGTTGTTTGGAGGTGAGCGCCAAGACGGCGGAGGGAGAGATTATGGGCTTACGGCACAGGCAGAATCCGGTGCATGGAGTTCAGTTTCATCCGGAGTCGATTTTGAGCAAAGAGGGGAAAGGTCTTTTGGCGAATTTCCTGAGAATGTGAGGGTGGGTTGGGTTGACGATCGAGGAGGGGGTGCGTAGGATTTGAATTTCAAAGGGAGATCTTGATTATGGAACCACGTGGAGAAGAGCGGACATTACGATCGGAAAAAGTACAGATTGAGAGGAAGACATTCTTTTTGGATTTGAAGGAGAATGATCGGGGTCGGTTTTTGCGCATCACGGAAGATGTGGGGGGTCGGCGGGATCGAATTATCATGCCGGCAACGGGGATGGAGGATTTCGCGAGGGCGCTGGATGATCTGATTGTGTTTGAGCAGGAAGAGTTGGGACCGCAGAAGTAACGTAGGCGAAGCTGGTCGAGGCCGGCTTTTATTTTCCAGCAGATTGGGAGAGCAGTTCCAGTGCCTTGCCCGCGGCGAGGCGTACCTCTTGCGGGGAGGATGAATCACTGCCGATTTTTTTCATGAGTGGGGCGGACTCTTTGTCCTTGAGCAGGCCGAGGGCAATGAGGGCAACCATACGAACTTGAGCATCTGGATCCGCGGTGGCGGAGCGGACGGCGGGAAGAACGCGGGGATCTTGGATGCGAACCGCCGATTTGACGCATTCAATCCGCTCGATCCCGAGGGGATTGGCGATTTCGGCGAGGAGGGTGTCGAGGCCACGGCCATCGTTGAGGCGGGCGAGGGCGAGGGCGGCGATGACTTGGGTGGTGCGGTCTTGGGATTGGAGGGAGGGAAGGTAGGCGTCTGGCTTAGCCGAGGTAGAGAGCTCCAAAAGAGAGCGTCGGGCGAAGCGGCGGACGTAGGAGTCTTTATCTTGGAGCATGGAGAAGAGAGTGGGAATCGCGCTGGGGTCGGCCCGACTCCCGAGAAGGCGAGCGGCGGAGGCACGGGTGAGCCAGTCGGAATCTTGCGTTGCTTGGCGAAGGAGAGGGGAGGCTTGGGAGGGGGAGAGAATGCGGGTGGCTTCGATGGCTTCGCGGCGAACGGTGGGATCGGGATCGCGCAGGGCGTTTTTCAGAACGCCGGGGGGTGAGGGGCGAGGGGGGGGATCGAGGGCGAAGGCGCGGACGGCGAGGGAGCGGATGGCGGGGGAGGGGTCGCGAAGGGGCAGTCGGGAAGGTTGGGCGGAGGGGTCGGTTTGTAAAATTTGGTGGGCTTCCGCGGCGGCGAGTTCGGGTTGGCCGGCGAGGAGGTTGAGGTGCAGGCGTTCTTGGCGCAGGGCGATGCTTTCAGGGAACTGGCGAAATCCGTCCTGAATCGAGTCTTGCGCCTGTTGGAGTTTGCCCTCGTCGAGGAGTTGGTGGGCACGTTGGGCAAGGCGACCGTCGGGTTTGGAGCAGGAGGAGAGGAAAAGGACGATGGGAAGAGCGAGGGGAATAGCAAGAAGAGCGAGGCGCATGGCGGGAGGTTAGGATGAAGGGGAGAGTTGGGAAAGGCTGGATGAAACTTGGTTTATTTGACTTCGACAATCTCCTTTCTAGGTTTTCAGAATGCAAATCGCAAGGAACCGAATGGGGTTGAGGCCGAAGCCAGATTGGCTGGGGGCGGATCGAGAACTGGAGCAGGAGTTGAAGGAGGTCGAGCGGCGGATTCTGCATCAAGCGTCACTCTTTGATCCAGGGGCCGAGACCTATGTGCGGTACGCCTTGGAGGGTGGGGGAAAGAGGTTGAGGCCGGCGTTGGTCCTGCTGGCGGGGAAGGTCGCGGGGGGTTGGAGCGAGGCGATTCGGGATTTGGCGGTGATTGTGGAGTTGGTCCACGTGGCCTCGTTAATTCATGACGATGTGTTGGATCGGGCGGATTTACGGAGATCGAGGGCGACCTGCAATGCGAAGTGGGGGGTGGAGCTTTCGGTTTTACTGGGGGACGCCCTGTTTGCGCACGGGCTGCAGTTGGCGACCAAGTTAGAAAATGCGGAGGTGGCGAGGAAGATTGCGGAGGCTTCGCGAAACTTGTGTGAGGGGGAGATTTTACAAACGCAGAGGCGTTTTGATTTAAAGATGTCGACGGCGGACTATCTGCACGTGGTGGGATTAAAGACGGGGGCGCTGTTTCGGGTGGCGGCGGAGGTGCCGTTTTTGGTTTATGGTGCGGCGGAGGTGAAGCGGGAGGCCGCGCGTTCTTTTGGTCAACAGTTGGGGGTGGCGTATCAGATCTACGATGACTGTTTGGATTTATTTGGAACGGACGAGGAGAGCGGAAAGACGTTAGGAACGGATTTGCGGAAAGGAAAGTGGACGTTGCCTGTCTTGCACGCATTACAGACGTTGCCGAAGGATGAATCGGAGAAGTTGCGCACGCAGTTAGTGGGGGAGAATGGGGTGGAGGGAGTGGCGGATAAGGTGAAAGAGGCGGGAGGGTTAAAGTTTGCCCTGCGGAAAGCGGTGGATTTGCTCGAGCGGGCCAAAGGGGATCTGAAGGTTTTAGGGGAGGGTCGAGAGGCAGGGAAGTTGACCCAGATGACCGAGCGGCTGCAGGATTATCTTCGGACCGCCAGCGACGAGTAGGAGAGTTGGGTTGGGTGAATTGACCTTTTCGGGATGAGGGGGGTGGAGTTAGGGTTATGGGATGTCCGCGGCTGTTACGAAAGATCTCGATTTAGAGAACGGACCGACTGATGAGGAGTTAGTTGCGGAGACGGTCAAAGGGAATTTGGCGTCGTACGATGAGTTGATCCGGCGATTCCAGTCTCGGTTGTATGGGGTGATCTACCATTTGACTTCGAATCATGAGGACACGAATGACATGTTGATGGAGGTTTTTGACAAGGCGTACCGTAGTTTGCCGACGTTTCGGGGTCAGTCGTCGTTTTACACCTGGATTTATCGGATCGCGATTAATCGGACATTTAACTTTTTGGAGAAGAGAAAAAGGCGGCAGGGGGCGATGAGTTTGAATGAGATCGATGAGGAGGGTTTGCCCAAGTTCGACCTGCCCGACCCAGTGCATCGAAACAACCCAGTTAAGTCATCCATGCTCAATGAGTTGCAAAATAAATTGAACGAATCAATGCTTTCCCTGTCGAAAGAACATAGGACAGTGGTAACCCTCTATGATATACAAGGACTTGCACATGCTGAGATCGGAAAGATCATGGGAACGACCGAAGGAACGGTACGTTCCAGGTTGCACTATGCTCACAAACAGCTACAGAAATCGCTTGGCATTTATCTGAGAAGGTAAATGATAGAAAGACCTACTCAATGAACCAAAAAGAAGATTTTTCGGAGTTACAGAAGCTCCTGCAACTCAAAAAGCTGGAGACGCCAGGGCAGGCTTATTTTGATCAGTTTGTGGACGCATTTCATCAGTACCAGAGGCAGGAGATTTTGCGGGAGGAACCTTGGTACATGAAAGTGGTCGAGGTGGTGATGGAGCCTTGGATTGCTGGCGTGCCTCGTTTGGCTACGGTTGCGACCGCAGCGGCCTGTTTAGTGGCCGGGATTGCCTTTTTCTTGAGCCCGATGGGATCGAATATGGTCCCTCTGGCGGATGGGAAAGTCGCGCACGCCAAGGGCATCATCGTGGCAGCGAATTCGACCGAGGATTCTCTGCAAATTCAGCCTGAGTTGATCGAGACAGCGGCCGGCGGGGAAGGGACTCAGCTTCGGCCCCTCTATGTTAATGGGCACGGTGCAGTGGCTTATGATTCCCGTCTCGCGTTTTAAATACGTTTTTCTCTCCCTGCTGGTCGTCCTCCTAGCGTTGGCTGGGTTGATTGGTGGGCGGGCTTACTATCTGGCTCGTCATCCAGAGGTGGTGACCAAGCTTCCTGCTTTGGAGCGAGCGACGGCTAACTCCACGCCCCTTACCCCATCTGTGCCCAATGCACCGATGCCCGCGGGTGGCGGGGTGTTTGACCAGATCGCGGCCGAAGTCAGCGGAGTGTACGAGCAGGCTGCGCCGACGGTGGTGCGTTTACGGGCGGTGGATGGGGCCGAGCAGTTGGCGGGGACGGGATTTTTTATTGATGGGCAGGGAACTATTTTGACCGCCTATGCGGTGGTGGGTCAGGCGGAGTCGGTCACGGTCGAAGTCAATGGGCGGACATTTTCGGCCAAGATTTTGGGCCGGGATCCGCGGAGTGGTGTCGCGGTTCTAAAGATTCCGGCGACGCAGACTCCGCATTTAGCCTTGGGGGAGGGAATGCGGTTGCGACCTGCCTCAGCTGTGGTGAGCGTGGCTTTCCCCTATGATCTCAAAGCGGAGCCGACCTTTGGATTTGTGGCGGGTTTTGACGTTAAATATTTGACGCGTTTTTTCGCGACGACCCATTTGCGGGCGAACCTTCCGATCAAACCAGGTCAAATCGGTGGGCCTTTACTGGACAGTCAGGGAAAAGTGGTCGGGGTTTTGATGTTGGAGATTGATGAGGGCAAGGCGTGCTACGCCTTGCCGATCGAGGCTGCCTCCAAAGTGGCGGCGGACATTCAGAAGTATGGGGAGCCCAAGCACGGTTGGATGGGAGTGGGGGTGATGCCGGACCGGAGCCGACCAGAGCGCGGGGCACCTGTTTTTGTGGATCGACTTTATAAGGGAACGCCGGCGGAAAAGAGTGGTTTGAAGATGGGGGATGAGGTGATTTCGATTGGGGGTCGGTCGGTGCGCGAGCCCTCCGACATTTTGGACGCAGCGTTTTTCTCAGAGGTGGGAGGCAAAGTTCCCGTGAAGGTGAAAAGAGATGGGAAAGAGCAGATCTTTACGATTACAGTTTCTGCCCGGCCAGATAGCTCTCGCATCGTGGAGCCAGCCCCGCTTTTCCCCAATCCCACCGGTGGACCTGCCAGTCAGGGCGTGCCGGTCAAAGCGAACCGCTAATTTTCCTCATTTGGCGCGGTTCGGTTCGGGATTCGTCCGTTTTTCGAGTAGGGTTGATGAATGCTTAAAGAGACAGCTTTGATCCTTGCCGGGTACGGCTCTACCCTCCTTCGCTCAGTCTCGACTAGCTCGTTGAGCTTCGGAGGGTGGCATGCTTAAAGAGACAGCTTTGATCCTTGCCGGGCACGGCTCTACCAAAAATGCGGATTCCAGTCGGTTTACGAGGGAGACGGCGCACCGAATCAGGAGGAGGGAAATTTTTGGTGAGGTCCGGTCCGCTTTTTGGAAGGAGCAACCTTCTTATGCGGATGCCCTGCAGGGGTTGAAAACAAAAAAGGTGGTGGTGGTGCCGTGGTTTTTGGCGAAGGGATACTTTACGACCAAAATTCTCGCGCGGGAGTTTGCCGATTTAAAGGGAATCGAGTGTCGATTGGCGGAGCCGATCGGATCGAGG
>CAMCFB010000039.1 GCA_945874125.1 Verrucomicrobia subdivision 6 bacterium
AGGCGAGAAAGGAGGGTGGGGAGTTTGTTTCGGTGGAGGATTTCTGCGCGCGGGTCGATTACAAGGCGATGAACAAGAAAGCGGTCGAGAGTTTGATTCGGTGTGGTGCCTTTGATGAGATCAGCCCAAATCGGGCGTGGTTGTCGACCAAGGTGGAGGGGGCGTTGGCTTTGGCAGCGTCGGCCTCGCGGGATAAGGAGAGGGGGCAGGGGACTCTTTTTGGATTGATGGAGGAGGCGGGGCCGGGGGCGAAGAAGGGGGCGGAGCAGGCGCCGAAGGATTTTGCGGATTGGCCGAAGCGGGATCGATTGAAGGCGGAGAAGGAGCTGTTGGGATTTTATGTGACGGGTCATCCGGCGGATGAGTTTGAGGCGGATTTGCGGGCCTTTCGGACTTTGAATTTGGGAGAACCGGAGGAGATGCAGAGTGGGACGGCGGCACGGTTGGCGGGGGTGGTGACGGCGGTGGAGGTGCGGTTAACGCAAAAGGAGAAGAAGCCGTATGCGCGGGTGATGTTGGAGGATAAGACGGGACGGATGGAGGTGATGATTTTTCCTGACCTATATAGGGAGGCGGGCACGGCGTTGAAAGTGGGGGCTCCGCTGGTGGTGGGTGGATCGGTGGACACGGATGCGGAGGAGAGGGTGAGGCTGAGGACGTCGGAGTGCGTGACCCTGGAAGCGGCGATTGCGAAGTGGGTGACCCATATTTATCTCCTGCCGACGAAGGAGGATTTAGAGGGAGGGAAGATGGCTCAAGTGAAGGCAGCGGTGGAGAGTCAGGTGGGAGAGGTGCCGGTCCGGTTGGAGTTGGAGGTGGAGGGAGAAAAGGTTTTGCTGGAGGCGGGATCGCAAATGCGGATTCGGCCGACGCTGGCTGGGATTGGAAAACTCCGGGAAATCTTAGGGCCGGATCGGGTGAAGCTGGCGGTGCAAGCGATTGAGGTACCGAAACCGAAGTGGCCTCGGCGCGCGCCGGCAGTCACAACTTAGCCCATCGGGGCGGTGGCACCTCCGACCCCACGCAAAATGCTGCCCTTTACTAATTTGCAATCTATTTTCAGGCTGACACATTTTTGGCCTACGACCCCAAAATCAAAAAATCGACTTGTAAACCCCTGTCCCACAACCACTTATTTGACCTACGACCCCAAATAAATCGTTGTGGCACAACACTTTGCGGGCCGGTTTTTACGAGTGACCTACGACCCCAATTTTGCAAAACTGGCTTATAAAGTGTTGTCGGACAGCGATTTAGCAGACCTACGACACCAAGCAAGTTGTTGTGGGGCAGTGGTTTAGAAAGGGGTTTTGAGAGGGTTAAAATTGGTTGAGGCGGTCGAGGAGGGCGCGGAGTCGGCCCAGATTGCGGCGGTTGAAGGGGACGCAGAGGCGAGAAAGAGAGGCGAGTTCGGGTTGGTTGGCTTCCTCGGGGTAAGGGGGGCAAGTGGTGATGAGGGCATCCGGCCGCAAAATATCCTGAAAATCCTCGTTCAGGCGGATCAAGGCGCCACCAGGAATTTGGCGTTGCAGGCGAATGACCATGACATCCCCAATGTAACGGTAGGAGTGGAAGTTGTAGTAAAAGTTGACCACCTCCCTCCGGGCAAATTCCAAATCATCCGTCACTTTGAAAAGGGTGAAATCCTCTTCGGAAATCAGTTTGTCCCCGAGCAGATGCTCGCGCAGATATTTTTCAAATGTTTTCCAAAAGTTGCCCCGCGGGGCATCGACCATGATGAGTGGAATGAGATTCGTTTTTCCCGTCTGCATCAAGGTGAAGGACTCGAAAGCTTCGTCCATCGTGCCGAACCCGCCGGGGAAAAGGGCAATTGCGTCCGAATGTTTGACGAAGTTGAGCTTGCGGGTGAAGAAGTATTTAAAGGTGAAAAGCTTGCTGTCACCCCGAATGGTCTCGTTCGGTTCTTGTTCGAAGGGAAGTTCGATGTTGAGGGCAAAGCCGTGTTGGCGACCTGCCCCTGCTTGCGCGGCCCCCATGATTCCGTCACCCCCACCCGTGATGATCATGTAACCCGCCTGCTGCATGAGATGGCCGAACTGCTGGGCCGCTTTGTAGGTCGGCGCAGTGGGGTGGGTACGGGCGGAGCCGAAAACCGATATTTTTTTAATGCCTTGGTAGGGTGCGAAAACTTGGTTCGCATCCCGGATTTCCCGCATCACCCGCTTAAACTGCTTTAAGTCTCCCAGATCGGCCGCCGATGGATTCAGACCTAAAACAATCGAGATCATCTCCTTAAAGTGTTGCCGTTGCTCATGGATTCCAGCCGCATCGATTAACTGATCGATGTTGTGCTCCAATGGGTTAGAAGGATTTTTCGCTTCCTTAATGACAGACTTGGATTTCACAGTAGAAAGGCTGACTGCGAGTATAGTACATGGCAAATCTTTTAGAAGCGCTGGGTTCGCGAATCGTCGTAGGGGACGGAGCGGTCGCGGCGTATCTTTATGCCGAAGGGGTCCCGCTGGGGCGAAGTTTCGAAGGATTTAACCTGACGGAACCGGATCGAGTGAGCGCGGCCCATCGCGCGTATTTGGAGGCGGGCTCGGAGGTGATTGCCACGAACAGCTTTGCCGCCGGCCGCTTTTCCCTGCAACGCCACGGGTTGGAGGACAAGGTGAATGAGATCAATTGGAAAGCGGCCAAGTTGGCACTGAGCGAGGTGGGGAAAAGCGGAGCTTGGGTAGTCGGTTGTATGGGACCGTGCGGGATTCCGCCGTCGGAGTGGGGCCCGGCCCATGAGGTGGAGGCACTATTTCGGCAGCAAGCGGGGGCGCTCTTGGACGGAGGAGTGCACGCAATTCTTTTGCAATCCTTCGCCGACCCGAAGGAGCTGACCATCGCGATGGAGGCGGTGCGAGAGTTGCATCATCTTCCAATCCTTGCGTTATTGGCGGCTGGGCGGGAGGGAACCTTGCCGGGAGGAAAACATTGGGAGGAGAGCACAAAACAGCTGCGGGAAGCCGGAGCGGAGGTGATCGGGGTGGCGCCTGCCTTTGGTCCCAGCGCGTGCGAAGGGCTGATGAAGCGAATTTCCTCCGGCCCAGGAAAACTTTT
This sequence comes from Verrucomicrobia subdivision 6 bacterium, assembly GCA_945874125.1. Classification (GTDB taxonomy): domain Bacteria; phylum Verrucomicrobiota; class Verrucomicrobiia; order Methylacidiphilales; family Verrucolacustridaceae; genus Verrucolacustris. Next base: position 3,076 of record CAMCFB010000039.1, read on the forward strand.
GGCGGCGTACCCCGACGCCGGGCAGCCTGAGTTTTCCGAGGGACGATATCTTTATGCGAACCATCCCGACTATTTTGCCCAGCGGATGGCCGAGTTGCCTGCACTCGGGGTGAACTTGCTGGGCGGCGGATCGGGGGTGAGCCCCTCCCATATTCGGGCCCTGAAAGCCAAGGTGGGAGGACTCACGCCAGCGACCCAAGTCCGGGCAGCGGTGGAGCCAAAACGGGAGGCGATTCAGATCTCCTCGGGGGCGGGGGAGAGAAAAAAAGAGGAGTCGATCCTGGATCGATTGAAGAAGGAGAGAATCGCGGTGGTGGAGTTGGATAGTCCGCGCGGGTTGGATATGGGCCCCTTTTTGAAAGCGGCGCAGGAGCTGGTGAAGGCAGGGGCGACGGCCTTGACCTTAGCGGATAATTCTTTGGCGATTTTACGAGTGGCCAACACGGCGGCGGCCACGTTGTTGCGGGAAAAATTTGGCACGACCAGCCTGATTCACTTGGCCTGTCGGGATAAGAATCTGATCGGGTTGCAAAGCGAGCTGATGGGGTTGGCGGCCTTGGGGCATCGACATGTGCTCGCGCTGACGGGTGATCCGTCGAAATTCGGGGATCATCCGGGGGCGACCTCGGTCTACGACGTGAACAGTCTGGGATTGATCGATCTGATTCGTCAGTTGAATGAGGGAAGAAATTCAGCGGGTCGGGAGGTGGGCAAGGGGGCAGAGTTTGTCATTGGGGTGGCCTTTAATCCCAACTCGAAAAACTTTGATGCCCAAGTAAAAAAGTTGGAGAGGAAAATGGAGAAGGGGGCGCACTTTGTCATGACTCAGCCGGTCTATGAACTGGAGATGATTCGCAAGATGAAAGACGCTTTAGGGCCGTTGGGCATCCCCGTGCTGGTCGGGGTGATGCCGGTGGTCAGTGCGAGGAACGCGGAATTTTTACACCATGAGGTGCCCGGAATTTCGATTCCCGATCGGGTGCGAGAGAAGATCCGTTTGTTGCCAGAGGGGCCGGCGCAGGCGGAGTATGGGCGGGAGGTGGCGGCGGAGTTGGCCAGGGAGGTGGCGCAGCACTTTCGCGGGATTTATCTGATCACCCCGATGGTTCGTTCGGGCATGACCGCGCCGATTGTGCAGGAGTTTCTCAAAACAAAATGAGCGAAATGGTCATCAGCGGAACGCGGCCGCGCAATGTGGGTTGGATGCGGGCGGCGGCCCTGCTTTACGGGGATTGGGGGACGAGTAAGGCGTACGTGATCGGGCTGGCGGTGCTCTTGGCGGGATACGCCGCGCCCTACTATTTGGCGGGAATTATCGGACTGACCTTTCTGGTGGGATGTAACTACGTTTGGGTGTGTAAGTTTTTTCCCGAGGGAGGTGGGGTGTATCACGCGGCGAGACGGCACAGCGCGCGGCTGGGAGTGGTGGGGGCGCTCCTTCTCTTTGCGGGCTATGTGGTGACCGCATCGATCAGCGCGTATGAGGCGTACAACTATTTTGGGTTGGGGGCGGAAGCGGTGCGCTGGGCGATTCTGACCATTTTTGCTTTGGGAGTCATGAATGCGTTTGGGCCGCGGTTGGCGGGAAGTGTGGCGGTGTATTTGGCGCTGCCGGCGGTTCTCGTTTTACTAGGGTTGAGTGCGGCGGGAATTTTCTCGGGACAGGAGAGAATTTTGGAGTCGCCCTCGCAAGGGGCGTGGGAGGGTTGGACTATCTTTACGGGGATGGTGCTGGCTTTATCGGGGGTGGAGGCGGTGGCGAATATGACGGGGGTGATGCGGCCCGATCCTGACAGTTCGCCGGACAAGCCGTCGGTGCATCATCAGGCACGAAAAGCGATTGGATTGGTCATGATCGAGGTGTGCCTGATTACGGCGATTTTGGGACTGATGATTGCGGGTATGCCGAAGGAGTCGTTTCTGCATCCGGAAAGTTTTTTGCGGACGATGGCGGATCACTATATCGGCCCGACCTACGCCTGGGTGGTGGGTGTCGTGGTGGGACTGTTGCTCTTGTCGGCGGTGAACACGGCGATTGTGGCGTCGGTCGCGCTTCTTTTCAGCATGGCGCAGGATGGGGATCTGCCGCCTGCTTTTCGGATGTTGAATCGGCAGGGGGTCCCATGGGTTCCGCTGATTGCGGCGGTGGTTTTGCCGGTGGTGGTTTTGGAGTCGGCGCGGGGTTTGGAGGCGTTGGGGGCGCTCTACGCGATAGGGGTGACGGGGGCGATCGGGTTGAATCTAGGTTCCTGCAGTTTGGATCGGAGCTTAGTGATGAAGGGGTGGCAGAGAGCGGTGATGACGGGCACGGCTCTTTTGATGGTGGCGATTTGGGTGACGATTGCGGTGACCAAGCCCCAGGCATTTCTTTTTGCGGCGATTCTGGCGGGAGTGGGACTTTTCCTGCGGGAAGCGGCGCAGAGGAGGGGTGGGGAAAAAGTCGAGGAGGAGAGGATCGTGCCGCTGGGGGTGAAAGAGGAGGCGAAACAGGATTTGGCCGAGGATGGGGGTCGGATTTTAGTGGCGGCGCATGGCATGACGGCTTCGGCCAAGTTTGCCCTGCAGGAGGCGAAGTTGCGTGGGGCGAGGGTCTATTTTCTCTTTGTGCGGGAGGTGAAGGTGGCAGCGGAGGTGGTGGGTCGTCTGGAGAGCGATGCCAAAGCGCTGGAGGTGATGGGAGAGATGAAAAAGGCGGCGGCGAAGGACAAAGTGGCTTTGACTCCCGTGTACTGCACGGCGAACAAAGCGTCCGACATGATTGTGGAGTTGGCGGCGACCTTGGGAGCGGATCTGGTTATTTTAGGGGGAACGAGGCGAGGGGTGCTGGTGAATCTGTTGCGTGGAGATACGGTGCGAGAAGTTTCCTCGCAGTTACCCGATGAGATTCCGTTGCTGGTGGTGGCTTGAGCTAAGGATTCAAGCTCGGGCCGAGCTAAATTTTGAGGGACTACTGCTGTTGGACGTTGAGGCGGAGGAAAGCGCGGGAGTTTGTGCCAGCATGAAATCGATATTGGCGCAGTTCGAAGCCAGGCGGAACATCGGTCTGATCGGGGATATGGATCGTGAATCCATTGGTCATCCAGTTTGTCTCGGAGGCAAGGTCGAGCGAGGCTTCGGGTTGGATAGTGAGTGCGGGATCGTCGGTGCGCACGGTCACATCAACCGAGAGTATGGTTTCCGGTCCTTGGGTGCCGGCGAGCGATTGAGTCGTAATTTGCCCCAAAGGAGATGAGGTGGAGGGAGGGGTCGAAAAGCCGGCCAAAGCGTGCTCCAGTAAATTAGGAATTCCGTCTCCGTCCGAATCTTGGGACGGATTGAGGATGCCGCCGACTGTGACCGAGGCGGAAGTGAAGGCAGTCTCGTAGTTCGACGGATCGGTTGGGATAAAAGTCACCGAATTGGAGGAAGTTCCCAGAGCGGGGACAAGCGTTGGTTGAGTGAAAGAGAAGTTTCCTGGAACGGAGCCGACTCCACCGTTTAAGGATGAGTCAGCTAAGCTTTGCCCAAAGCGGATCGGAGAGGCGGACGGGGGAGTAGAAATAGACGGGGTGGCCTTGGGCACGGAAAAAGTGTAAGGGGAGGCGGCGGCGGAGGTTTGATTTGTCGCGGCAGTAAACCCTTCGATGTTGTTGGCGTAGTGGGAGAAGGTGGTGCGGGCACCAGAGTCAAAATCGAGCTGTAAGTAGTATTCGTAAGTGCGGGCGGATACGCCTGGAATGGTGGCTTTCCAAAACTGGTAGTCCCCGCTGTTGGCGTGAAATGAGAGAGCGTTGGAGGACCAAGCAACGACACCGGAGGTGCGGTAGAAAAGCCACCCGCCGGCTTGGTTGACCATTCCGTAGGTATTTACGTCATTGGTGTTATTGAATTTTTTGAGACCTGAAAAAATTGTGACATCGTTGGAAAGCAGGACGGGGGTGGGGGTGCGCATGGAGGAGCTGATCAGGGGCTCGTGATAGTTTGGACGATGCCAAGCCAGGGCGGAGGGGAGGGTGCTCACGTCCGCGGCTGGTAGAAGTTTGGCGAGGTTGAGACGACCGCCGGTAACACAGAGTCCGCTGAGAGCGGGAACCACATCGACGGCGTTGGTGTTGACCACGCGAGCGACCCGCTGAGAAACCGTATCGTTGGGGTATTCGGCGACGAGAAGAGCAAGTGCTCCAACCACTAAAGGAGCGGCAAAGGAAGTGCCGCTGTCAGTGACATAGGAAGCGTCCGAAGTAGCAAAGGTTGAGTAGATACTTGCCCCTGGAGCAAAGAGATCCACGGCCGTGGCGCCATAGTTGGAGAAATTGAGCTTACGGTCGTTCCGATCGGTTGCTCCAACCGTGATGATGTTGGCATTCGTGTAGGATGCTGGATACCAAGGGTTGGCTCCGTTGTTGTTATCCCCTACTTGATCATCACCACCATTCCCAGCCGCTGCCACGAGGATGACCCCACTGCTGTTTAGCCTTGTTATGGCATCAATTTCAGTACTGCTTGAACCTCCATTCTGGCCAAAGCTTGCGTTAATTATTTTTGCGCCATGCAAGCGAGCGTAATCCATGCAAAGCACCTCGTCTGAAACAGAGCCGATATCATTGCCAATAAATCTAAGAGCCATCATTTCAATTCCTGCCCAAGCAACGCCGGCTATTCCGACCCCATTATTACCGACGGCTCCGATGAGGCCGGCACACTGGGTGCCGTGGCCATCCTCGTCCATCGGGTTCGTATCCGTATCCCATCTTAAATTTCCGTTGGCGTCGGTGAAGCCACTTTCGAAGAGATTAGTATCTTTCTTAGCGTCATCATCGCGATCGTTCCAATCCTCCGTGCCGTACGCATCGATGCCGTAAATATCATCGACCCAGCCGTTGCCATCGTTATCGATACCATCACCGGCGGTTTCTCTGGGATTTCGCCACATGTTGGCGGCTAGATCCTCGTGGGTATAGCGAACGCCACCATCGATGACGGCAACAATCACTTTGTTCGTCGAACCATAAGTGGCCGAAGTGCGCCGATCCCAAGCCTTAGCGGCCTTGATGTCTTGATCGATTTGAGTGTTATTGTAAAGGTGCCACGAGGTGAAATCGGTCACCTTGGGATCGTTGGGCAGGCGCGCGGGTCGCACGATCAGATCTGGCTCGGTGTACTCGATCTTCGCGCCAGAAGATTGAAGGCCTTCCATGCCTTTGGGAACGGCCTCGAGCGCACGATCCAGTTGGAAAAGCCAAGTGTTGGGAGCGAACGGTTGTGCGCTGGCACGAGCCCCTATTTTGGAGGCCATTTCTTGCGCTTTTTGTTGAGTGGAGTTCTCAGGAAGTTTAACAATGATATGATCACCGACCATTTCCCTTCTGTGCAAAACTACGAGGCCTACGGGGCTCTCTCTCCGCACCTCTTCCTCAAGTCGTACAAAGGAATGTTTTCCCGGGGCGGCCCAAGATGAGGCGCGTAACTCGATACCAGGCTTTCCGGGGAATGGTTTGACCGACCAGTCTAAAAGTTTCCATGTCGGCTCTTTCGGGTGTGCGAGAGGTCGAAATTCCTCTGGTTGGTCGGACCGGAGGCTGGTTTGGTTGGAGGCCAACTTTGATGAAGTGAAACTGGTGGTTGTGGCCGAGGATGAATTTGAGGTAGTATATACACTAGCCTCGTTGGAGGCAGAATTTTCCTTATTTGTTTGTGGGTAAAAACCAAAAGACAACAAAGTTGCTATCGCTACGAGAGCGACACAAATTGCGACTAATGCGCTGAATCGCTTTTTCATTTACTAGATAACTACTTAGACAATAAAGCAGAGGTTTTCGTTCGGTCAAATTTTAGCCCTTACGTGTTGCAGGACAACAATCTTCAAGTGTAAAGGGGGACCGTTCTTAGTCGTGGGTTGAGGATTCGACCCAGCGGGCGTAGGCGGTGGCGGCCCGACCTGAGAGAGTGATCAGTTCGGGGCAGTCGTAGGGATGAATCTTTTGCCAAAGTGCTGCTAGCGATTTCGATTGGCCGGCCGTGGTTTTGGCCATGACGAGAAATTCGTGGGAGGTGGTTTTCTTTCCTTTCCAGAGGTAGTGCGACTCGATCCCGGAAATAATCTGGATGCAGGCGGCGGAGCGGTGCTGGAGGGCGGCTTGGGCGAGATGGCGGGCGTCCGACTTTTTGGCAACGGTGGTGAGGAGGATGGAAATCTGCATCAGGGGGCTCTGGGATTTAGGGAATTTGTGATTTCGGAATTCGGAATTCGGAAAAAATCTTACATTCGCAATGCCAGTACGGTTCATGCCTTGGGAGGCAGAAAGAAGCCCTGCTGTTTTTTTGAGATGGGAAGGCCGAGCCGCTCCATTACGGCGAGGAGATCAACCCAGACGAGACGTTTCAGGGCGAGATCCTGATTATGGAGTAGGTAGCTGGGGTGAAAGGTGGGGCGAACGGGAATGCCGTCCAACTCCATCCAGGTTCCGCGTTGGCGAGAGATAGTTGTTTTTTGCGGCCCCAAGAGGCCTTCGACGGCGGATGCCCCGAGGGCGACGATGACGACGGGGGCGATGATCGAGATTTGGGCGCGCAGATAAGGTAAGCACGCTTCCATTTCGTGGCGGGTCGGTTTGCGATTGCCGCTGGTGTTGGCGGGGGTGTCGGGTCGGCACTTAAGGACATTGGCGATATAGATCTGTTCTCGGGTGAGCTCCATCGCCGTGAGCATTTTGGTGAGAAGATTGCCGGCTCGGCCAACAAACGGTTCGCCCTGCTCGTCCTCATCGGCTCCGGGGGCTTCCCCAACGAACATCAGGCGAGCTTCCGGATCGCCGACACCAAAGACGACTTGGGTGCGGGATTGGGCGAGGTGTGGACAGATTTGGCAGGCGAGAGTTTGCGTGCGAAGAGAGGCGAGGCGTTCTGCCTTGGATCCAGTGGCAGCAGAGGCGGGAGTGGCCACGGGACGAGATTTGGGTTGGGCGGGAGAACCGATCTCCGCTTTGACCCCGACTACCCGAGGGGCGGTCGGGGCAGAGGGAGTGGAGGGTAAGCGACGAACGAGCCCGGTGGGTAGCCAAACATTGCGTTGGCCGTGGCGATGAAGGAGATCGACGTAGCGGGCGGCCTGTTGCTGAAGTTCAGGATTCATCGAGATAGGATTGAAATGCCGTAAAATCGGGCGGAGGGGGAGCGGTAAAGGAAAGTTGTTCTCCGCTCTTGGGATGGACGAAGGATAACTGGTGGGCGTGGAGGAGCTGGCGGGAGACTTTGGCCACGCGAGTGAGGGAGTTGACTCCGCCGTAAATGGCATCGCCCGCGACGGGGCAGCTGGCGGCGGAGGCGTGGACACGAATCTGATGAGTACGACCGGTGTGCAGGCGGAGTTCGAGGAGGCTTGCGCCGGGCCAGGAGCCGAGAACTTTCCAATCGGTTTTGGCGGGGCGGCCGCGGCTACGGATGGCCATGCGTTGGCGGGAGACGGGGTGGCGACCGATGGGGCCTTCCCACGTGCCGGCATTGCCGCGGGGGCGACCGACGACAAAGGCGAGGTAGGTTTTTTCGGTTTCGCGATCGCGAAATTGGCGACTGAGTTCGCGGTGGGCGGCATCGTTTTTGGCGGCGACGAGAAGGCCAGTGGTTTCCCGGTCGAGACGATGGACAATGCCCGGCCGATCGGGCGCGCCGCCCGGGGCGAGTTTTCCCTCGCAGTGGTGCAGGAGGGCGGCGGCGAGGGATCCGGTGGGTCGACCCGCGCCGGGGTGGACGTGCATGCCCGAGGCCTTGTTGATGACGAGGATGTCCTGGTCCTCGTGCAGAATTTCGATGGGAAGATTTTCGGCGGTGACCTCGCGCGGGAGATCGAGGGGAATACGGATGGTGACGGTGGCTTCGGGGGGAAGAGGGTCACGCCGGCGCACCGGTTTACCAGCGAGGGTGATCCGGTCCTCTTTCATCCACTGTTGGATGCGGGAGCGGGATTCGCCGCTGAGGCGGGCGAGGGCGACATCCGCGCGGTCGTGCTGATCGAGCGGGGTGGTCACACCGGTCCAGATCCTTTCTTTGGCAGAGGGGGCGCTTTCGGGCAGTTTCTTGGAATGACGGACCATCGGTATCTGATCCTGCCTCTTTTTTCCTCCGTGGTCTACGCGGCAGGTATGATTTTTCTGAAAAGAGCGATGGAGATGGGGCAACCACCAAGGCGGGTGCTGGTGGGGTCGAACTTGGCGATGGGGCTGGCTTTTGCCCCGCTGCTTTTTTGGGCGGAGTGGCCGAAGGCGGAATTTCCGCAGTGGATGTGGTTGGGGCCTTCGCTCTGCTCGATTCTTTTTTTTCTGGGGCAGGTGGGCACGTTTCGGGCGTTGGCGGGCGGGGATGTTTCGGTGGCGACGCCGGTGTTGGGGAGCAAAGTGGTTTTGACGGCGGTGGGGAGCGCGTGGTTGTTGCCGGGAGAGGTGCCGGAGAAGTTTTGGTGGGGGGCGGTTTTGTGCTCGTTG
>CAMCFB010000040.1 GCA_945874125.1 Verrucomicrobia subdivision 6 bacterium
GCTTTGGAAGTGGCATCTTGGAAGAAGTCTCCAATTTGGGCATGACGACCCCCGTGGTTCGGATCGGTTGGCCCGATGAGTTTGTGGATCACGGCAAACCGGATGATTTACGGGTGCGGTACGGACTGAGCGTGAAGGCGGCGAAGGAAAAGTTGTTGCCTCACTTGGCCAAGATCAAGGGGACAGCCCGCAAGTCCCAACCGGTAGCGGCTTAATCCCAAAGGGGATCTGCGCTCTGCTATTTTTATGAAGATCGTTCTCGCATACTCCGGAGGTCTGGATACCTCCGTCCTGCTGGCCTGGTTAAAGGAAACATATCGGGCTGAGGTGATCGCCTTTTGTGCGGATATTGGTCAAGACGAGGAGTTGCATGGGCTCAAGGCCAAGGCGGCCAAGACAGGGGCTTCCAAAATCTACATTGATAATCTTCAAGAGGAGTTTGCGAAGGATTTTATCTTTCCGATGATGCGGGCGGGAGCGATTTATGAGGGGCAATATTTCTTGGGTACTTCGATTGCGCGACCGCTGATTGCGAAGCGAATGGTCGAGATTGCACGAAAGGAAAAAGCCCAGGCCATTGCCCATGGAGCGACTGGGAAGGGAAACGATCAGGTTCGGTTCGAGCTGACCTCAGCGGCTTTGGCTCCGGATGTAGAAGTAATTGCTCCTTGGAGGGATGAACGATTCCGGAAACGGTTCCCAGGAAGAGCAGAGATGATCCGGTACTGTGAGCAAAGGAATATCCCTGTTCAAGCGACTGCCAAAAAGCCGTATTCGATGGATCGGAATCTCCTCCATATCTCCTATGAGGCAGGGATTCTAGAGGATCCGTGGTTTGATGCTTTTGCGCCGGCGAACAAGAAGATGTTCACCCTTTCGGTTTCTCCTGAGGACGCTCCCAACAAGGCGGAATATGGAACCTTGGAGTTCCGGAAAGGCGATTGCATTGCGGTGAATGGGAAGAAACTATCGCCCCTAGGGATCATGAGAGCGCTGAACAGGCTGGGTGGAAAACATGGGGTGGGGCGGGTGGATATGGTGGAGAACCGATTTGTGGGAATGAAGAGTCGGGGCGTCTACGAGACTCCAGGCGGTGCGATCCTCCATTTTGCCCATCGGCAGATGGAAAGTCTGACGATGGATCGGGAGGTGATGCATCTTCGGGATAGTTTGATCCCGAAGTACAGCGAGTTGGTGTACTACGGTTTCTGGTTCGCGCCCGAACGGCTGGCTCTTCAGGCCTTGGTGGAGGAAAGCCAGAAGAGTGTAACGGGAACTGTTAGGGTGAAGTTATACAAAGGGGGAATCTACGCGGCGGGCAGAAAGTCGAGACTGAGCCTCTACAACCCGGAGATTGCCACGATGGAGGCGGATCCGACCAAGGCCTACAATCAGGATGATGCGACAGGATTCATTCGTTTGAATGGATTGCGACTCAAAGTCGCGGCGAAAGTAAAAAAGAAGTAAATTAGCGCCGGCGTGCGCCGAAGGTGTATCCGCGGTGAGTGCGTACTCCCCGCATGCGGGTCTGGGCCACGGTGTGGCCCTCTTCAAACAGGGCGGTGAAGCGATAGGGGAAGCTTTCCAATTTCTTTCGGGGAAGCTTTTGTCCAAGCATTCGCTCAATGGCTTCCACGTGGGGGAGCTCTTCGGCAACAAAGAGGGTCAGGGCATCCCCCTCCTTAGCGGCACGACCTGTTCGACCGATTCGGTGGACGTAATCCTCTGGGTGTTGAGGCACATCGTAATTGATGACATGGGTGACGCCGGCGATGTCGAGTCCGCGAGCTGCAATATCGGTCGCTACAAGAATGGGGTATTTTCCAGAGCGAAAGCCGGCCAGAGCTTCCGTACGCTCTGTTTGTGATCGATCGGAATGTAAAACACCCACGGGATGGGGGAGGTTGGAAAGGCTACCAGCGACGCGGTCGGAGCCCATCCGGGTGCGACAGAAAACGATGACGCTTTCGTAGTGGGTCTTTTCGAGAAGGCCGAGGAGGAGTTCGTGCTTCTGATCTGCCGCCACGGGATAAAGAGCGTGGGTGACGGTTTCTGCGGCGGATTGGCGGAGGCCGATTTCGACCGTGACGGGCTCTTTCAAGGCCCACTGGGTGAGACGTTCGATTTCGGGAGGGATCGTGGCAGAGAAAAAGAGAGTTTGGCGGTTTTCAGGGCAGAGGGAGACGATGCGTTTGACGTCGGGCAGGAATCCCATATCGAGCATGCGGTCCACCTCATCCAGGACGAGGTGCGTGAGATGCCCGAAATTCAGGTCATCTTGGCCGACGAGGTCGAGGAGACGTCCAGGGGTGGCCACCAGAATATCGATGCCGCGCTGGATCTGCTCCCGTTGCGCTCCGTACCCCACCCCACCGTAGATCAGTCCGACGCGAAGTCCCGTGTGCTTGGCGAATTTTTGGAGAGCTTCCGAAACCTGGTCGGCCAATTCGCGGGTGGGTTCCAGAACCAGAGCGCGGAGTTTACCCGGTTTTCCGAGGTGTTGGAGGATGGGGAGGGCGAAAGCGGCTGTTTTTCCAGTGCCCGTTTGGGCGGAGCCGATGATGTCTTTTCCCGATAAGGCGATGGGGATGGCCTGAGCTTGAATTGGGGTAGGCTCTTGGAAGCCGAGATCTTGGGTGGCTTGAAGAACGGAGGCGGTGAGGCCGAGAGAGGCAAAATCCACTCAAAATCCTATTCGCAAAGGGGGAAGGGAGCAAGCGGGATGGGGTGACAATACGATGGACGAGAAGGTCGGTCGTTTTTATGGTGTTGGATTGATGAAGTCTGCTTATGAGCTTGCGATGGAGCGTCTTTCGGCTCACGAACCTGCCCGCCAGGTATCGGATTCGATGAAAAAAGCCCTGGCGGAAATTGATGCCACCTATCAGGCCAAAATTGCGGAGCGGGAGACATTTCTGGGGGGGAAGATTGCGGCGGCTCGCCGAAGCGGAGCGGGGGAGGAGGCGGCCATTTACCAAGAAGAGTTAGGGCGGGACCTGCGCGGAATCCGGGAAGAGTGGGAGAGTAAAAAAGAGAAGGTCAGGTCCGCGCCCTCTCCATGACGGCGAAGGTTGCTCAGTCGGGTGTGGCCTCTTGGGTGGACCGGTGTCTGCACGGTTGGGCCAAACTGATCGTCCATCGTCGCCAACGGGTGCTTTGGATTGTTCTTCTTTTAGTCGTGGTGTGTGGCGGGGTCACGGCGGCTCGTTTGGTCATTCGCAACAACACCCTTGATCTGATTCGCAAGGATTCGCCCGTATTTCAAAAGTATCTCGCGTATATGGAGGAGTTTGATGTTCGGGACGAAATCGTGGTGGTTCTGAAAAGTGAAAAGTTGAAGGGCAGTCGGGATGCGGCCAATGCCTTGGCGGTCAAATTGCAGCAAGAAAAGGGGTTGGATCGAGTGTATTACCGGCACGATTTTTCGCCGATGTCGGATCGCCTTCTTCTTTTGGCGGAGGAGGAACAGTTGACGGGAATTCGCCGGCAAATGGAGGAGTTGGCGGCTTTGGTCAAAGGCAACAAGCAGGCGCTGAACTTAAATGGTATTTTAGGAGAGGCCGCGGCAAAATTTAATGATCCCTACCTGCGAAAGTCATCCAACTGGCAGGAGTTCATTCCTTTTATCGAGGAATTTGTCCGCAACTTGAAGCGCTTGGCCAAGGATCTGGAGACACCAGCCAGCGTGATCGAAAAAAAGGGGCTCGGCGAGCTCTCGGAGTTCGAGGCGGATCTTTTGAAAAATGAGTACCTCAGTTTGGGGGAGGACGGGAAAACGATTCTCATGTTGCTTCGCCCGACGAAAGAGGAGCAGAAAAGTGCGACCCCGTTTACCGGGGTGATTCAGAGGGTCCGCCGTGTTGTCCAAGAGACGCAGGCTGAGTTTCCCAAGGTGGCCTTAGGGGTCACGGGGGAACCGGTTCTCCTGGATGATGAGCTGCGGCAAAGCGAGGCGGACATGAAGATTGCGACGCTGATCACGCTCGTCTTAATCACCATCATGTTTTTCTTTGCGTATGGAGAGATTTCCCGCCCCCTTCTGGCCCTGGTTGCACTACTGGCCAGTGTGGTGGTTACTTTAGGAATTACCAGCGTCACCATCGGGCACTTAAACATTATTTCACAGGCGTTCATCGTGATGTTGTTGGGATTGGGGATCGACTTTGGCATTCAGTTCCTCGGTCGGTACGAGGAAGAGATGGGTCGGGGGAGGAGCTCGGCCGAAGCGGTCGAAACTACTTTGACGACGACGGGGAAGGCACTGCTCACGGGTGGCGGGACGACGGCGGCCGCTTTTTATGCGATGTGTTTCAATGATTTCACCGGCTTAACGGAGTTGGGGTGGATCGCCGGGAGTGGAGTTCTCATGGCTCTAGTCGCAAGCCTAAGTATCTTACCCGCTCTTCTGCTTTGGCGGGATCGAAATGGAGCGAAAATCAATTTAGAAAAACTGCGGCTTGATCGAGGAGCTACATGGGATCGCAAGCTCACCTCTCATCCTTATTTGGTCTTGGCCGTGGCGGCGGGGATGACGCTGATCGCGTGGAAGCAGTGTCGGAAGGTCTCTTTCGACCATAACTTGCTGCACTTGCAAAATCCTAAGATGGAGTCGGTTCGACTGACGCGGGAACTCCTCAACATCGGAGATGGTTCGTTGATCTATGGCGTGGTCATGGCTGACAGCGTGGAGCAAGCGGATGAGCTGGCCGTCAAATTACGGGCCCTCCCGACCGTGAGTAAGGTGCGTACCTTGGGGGATTTGGTGCCACGGGATCAAAAGAAGCGAATGGAGGAGGTAAGCCGGATCGCCCGTGTTTCGGGCGAGATTACTTTAGGTTCGGGAGGGGAATCGTCGGTGGACGTGCCCCAAGCGAAGAAAGATCTGGAGTTTCTTCTCGAATCATCCCAGGAGGGCGCCAAACAGGCGAAGCAGTACTTGGGACTTTCGGGTCGGGCGCGTCAAGCGGTGACAACATTTGAAAAGTTGATTCCGCCACTCGAAAGGGCGGTCGCCGCGTTGGATAAGTTGAGCTTGGCGGAGGCCAAACAGCGGTTGGATCGGCACCAAGTCAAACTGGTGGGATCGATCACGCAAAATCTGGGTTGGCTGAAGACGCAACGGGGGGATCGGCCCCTGACGGTGGATGATCTGCCCCCAGAATTACGGCAACGATATCTGTCGTCCCACGGCAAAGTCCTTTTGGAGGTGGTTCCGGCTGTCGACGTGTGGGAGAGGAAGCCGAATGAGGAGTTTGTCGCGGAGATGCAAAAGATCGCCCCTGGGGCAACGGGAACCCCCGTGATGAACTTGGAGTACATCGATCTTTTAATGAAAAGCTACATTCAGGCTTCTTTTTACGCGGCCGGGGTGATTCTTCTGCTCATCTTTCTCCTGTTTCGAAATCTCAAGGATCTCGTACTGACTCTTCTTCCGCTCGGGCTGGGAATCTTATGGTTGTTTGGTGCGTTGGGGCTTTTTCACATTCAGCTGGACCCGGCCAATATCGTCACCATGCCAATGATCTTGGGCATCGGCGTGGCTTATGGGGTTTATGTGATGGATCGGTATCGAGAGGAGGGAGGAGTGCGGATCTTCGCCTCCAGCACCGGCAAAGCCGTCGTTCTTTCCGCTCTCACCACACTCTTCGGTTTTGGTTCTATGCTGTTTGGGCAGTACCGGGGCTTGGTGTCTTTGGGGTTGGTCATGAGCTTGGGGGTAATTTTTACCCTGCTCAGCGCGTTGGTGGTTTTGCCCCAGATTCTGGCCCTGCAAGATAAGTGGGGCGGGGAGGAAGAAAAGGATCCCGGCCCGGCCGATTAATCGATTTAGAATTGAAACTGGTAGGGCTGGAGCCGGGCGGAAAGATCGGCCAGAACGCGGTTTTCGGCCTTTTTGTCCTTGGCGGCAAAGGTGACACTAAAGCGGACGTAAGCGCCTGCCTCATCCCAAGGGACGGTGGAGACAAGTTGCTCCTCGATTAGCCATTTGGAAAAAGATTCCCCGTTGGGGAACGTTTGGGATTTGGCACCCGAGGCAGATCGAGGGGCCCGAGTGTACAAAAAGAAGGAGCCGGCCGGCTTTTGGGCAGCAAAACCGGCCCCGCGCAGGATGGTTACCAATCGATCCATCCGGTGGCTGTACTTGGCCGCAGTGTCCCGAGTGATTTGTGGGTTTTCGAAAGCGACTGCGGAGGCATTTTGCACGGCTAAAAATTGTCCAGAGTCGGTATTGTCCTTTACGTCCGCATAGGCTTTGACCAAGAGCGCATTCCCCGCCACAAAACCGCAGCGCCAACCGGTCATGTTAAAGGCCTTGCTGGTGGTGTGAAGTTCGAGACCCACGTCTTTCGCTCCCGGGATGGAGAGAAAGCTAAGGGGTTTGCCCTCAAAAATAAGTGCCGTATAGGCGGCATCGTGGATGACGATGATTTCCTCCCTCTTGGCAAATTCGACCACCTGCTGAAAAAACTCAGACGTGGCCGAGGCCCCAGTGGGATTATTGGGATAGTTGAGAACGAGAACCTTAGCTTTGTTGAGAACTTCACGAGGGATCGTATCCAGCCGCGGAAGGAACTTGTTTTCTGGGGTAAGGGGTAAGGAGTGAACGACTCCACCGTAGTAGGTCGCGTGGGTCCCAAAAACTGGATAACCGGGAGTGGTCATCAGCACGACATCTCCTGGATCGATGAGCGCGGCCGGTAAAATGGATAGGGCTGCCTTACTCCCAATCGAGTGCAGGATCTCGGTTTCGGAATCGAGGGAGACCCCGAACACCTCTTTCATGTAGTGAGCGGCCGCAGCGCGGAGGCGTGGGCCGCCGTTGTCGGCATAACCACGATTTTCGGGAAGGGAGGCTTCTTGGGCCAAGGCTTGGACTACTTTGGCATCGGCCATCGAGTCCGGTTCTCCCACCCCGAAATCCAGTAGCTCTTTCCCTGGATGGGCGGCGAGGGCCGCTCGCTTGGCGCGCTTGATCCGTTCAAACTTATAGATCGGGGCCTCTTGGAGCCCGTAGCCTGGGCCACCAATTCTTTGGGCGAAGAGGTTGTGAAGATAGGTCGACACTTTGTATGCTCCTAGAGCCATGAAGCTTATGACAAAACCTGCCCAAATGCAAAAGGCGGTATCACGGTGGAAAAAGAGTGGGGATATGGTGGCTCTGGTTCCGACGATGGGGGCGCTGCATGCCGGGCACGTGGCGTTGATTCGACGCGCGGCGAAGTTGGCCGATCGGGTTGTGGTCAGTGTCTATGTGAACCCAACCCAGTTCAATTCTCGCTCCGACTTCTTGGCCTACCCCAAGCGCCTACGGGACGATAGGAAAGCTTCGGCGCAATCGGGGGCTGATGTTCTCTTTCGCCCGCAAACACTTTATGCCAGAGATGCTTCCACTTGGGTGGAGGAGCAGGAGCAATCGAAAGGAAGGTGTGGGGCGAGACGACCGGGTCACTTTCGGGGCGTGGCCACGGTGGTCGTGAAACTGCTGTCGATCGTCCAGCCGGATTGGATGGTCTTGGGGGAAAAGGATGGTCAACAGTGTGCCGTTTTAGAGAGATTGGT
Organism: Verrucomicrobia subdivision 6 bacterium; assembly: GCA_945874125.1. Classification (GTDB taxonomy): domain Bacteria; phylum Verrucomicrobiota; class Verrucomicrobiia; order Methylacidiphilales; family Verrucolacustridaceae; genus Verrucolacustris. Next base: position 7,561 of record CAMCFB010000040.1, read on the forward strand.
TCGGGATCTGTTTTATCCCGTCCGAATCGTTCGGCATCCGACCGTTCGGGGAAAAGATGGGCTTCCCCTCAGTTCCCGGAATCAGAGGCTGAATTCGGCCGAGCGGGTGCGCGCAGGGCGAATGGCGAGGGCGGTGCAGATCGCGGCAGGAAAAGGGGCTCGAGTGGCAGTCACGCATCTGCATCAACTTCTTCGCGGGATAAAGGGAGTTCGGTTGGAGTATGCGGAGATCGTGGATGGGGTTTTATGGGTAGCGGCTTGGGTGGGCAAGGTTCGGCTAATCGACCATCGCAGGTGTAGGGGTCGATGATTCGCCTCCTCTTTCTGGTGGGAGTAGGTTGGTCGGGAGCTTTGCTCGCCTCGCCGACCTGGGAGATCGTCCGAGTGGGCAAAGTGGATTACGTCTCCTTGAAATCCTTCGCGAAATTCTACGGATTCACAATTCCAAACGAGATTGAGCCCAACCGATCGTTTGTCTTGGGTTCGGCCTATGGCAATTTGACGATGACCTTGGAGAGTCGGGAAATGCGGTGGAAAGGGGTGCGGTACTGGTTGAGTCACTCGTTGCGGCGAGTGGATGATGAAGTGCTGGTTCCGCGGGTCGATCTGGTCAAGACCTTCGATCCGCTCTTGCGGCCCAATGCGGAGATTGCCAAGCGTCCGTTGCAAGGGGTGGTGATCGACCCTGGACATGGGGGTGGAGATGAAGGCACGAGGGCAGCGCGGGGCTTGAGTGAAAAAACGGCGAATCTGGATGTGGGAAAACGTCTGGCAAAACTTTTGGATGCGGCCGGAATTCCTTGGGTTCTCACCAGAAACAAGGATCGTTATTTGGACCATGCGGATCGATCCAAATTGGCGGATGATCGGCCAGGGTTCATTTTTGTGAGCATCCATTTTAACGAGGATTCCAGTCGATCGACCGACGGGTGGGAGACGTACAGCCTTTCCCCCCAGTATGCGCCTTCCACCTCTTCGGGGGGAACGTTGGTTGGAGATGAGGATGAGATCTGGGCGGGCAATAGTTACGACCACCACAACTTTCTGCTAACCCAAGCGATTCACCGTGCGGCGGTGACGGCGAAAACGAATGCGCCCAACGATCGTGGGGTGAAGCGGGCGAGATTTAAGGTGTTGCGCCTAGCTAACTCTCCGTCTGTCTTGGTGGAGGGAGGATTTATGTCGAACCCACGAGAAGCCAGTTTGATGCGGACGGAGGCGTACCGCCAGCAGGTGGCGGAGTGGATTTTTCAGGGAATCGTGGCCTATCAAAAATCTCAAGAAACTTTGCCTAGTGGAACACGATTGTCGGTGGCTAAGACGAATAAGTTTTCTTCATCCACGCCCGAGCTGCGTCCGGTGATGAATCTGGATTCGGTTCCTCCCTATCGACCGAAGGCGGCGAGCACGAATCTGTCTGTGGCGACGAACCAGATCTCAGGGACGAATCCGGCGGCCACGGCACAATCCATTGACGGAGAGGTGCGACGGGCGGTCCCCGTTATCCCAGACAAGAAAGCGAATTAGTTATGCCATTGGGTGTTTTTGATTCCGGAATCGGGGGGTTAACGGTGGTGCGGGCTTTGCGGTCAGCTTTTCCTCGCCGGGATATTTTGTATGTGGGGGACACGGCGAGAGTGCCGTATGGAAATAAGTCGGCCGAAACGGTGACAACGTACAGTCGGGAGATCATTCACTTTCTCAAAAAGAAAGGCGCGGATCGGATTGTGGTGGCTTGCAACACGGCTTCGGCTTTGGCGGTGGGAAAGCTGCGGAAGTCGGCGGCGGTTCCTTTGCATGGAATGATTGAGTCGGGCGTGGAAGCCGCGCTAGCGGTGGGTGGTGATGGTCCGGTGGGGGTGATTGGGACCGCGGCGACGATTGCGAGTGGGGCCTACCAAGCGGCCTTGAGTCATGTTCGCCCGGAATGGAAAATATTGGCTCAACCTACCCCTCTTCTGGCGGCGCTGGTGGAGGAGAGTTGGTTGGAGGGCGAGGTGACCGAAAAAGTGGTTCGGCACTACCTCGAGCCGATGATGAGGGAGAAAATTCGGGTGCTGGTGCTGGCATGTACTCACTACCCCCTGCTGAAAGGGGTTTTTAGAAAAGTCTTGGGATCAGAGGTTGCGTTGGTGGACTCCTCGGAGGCGTGTGCCAAGTCGCTCGACAGTACGGAGGCAAAAGTTTTAGAGAAGGGTGAGCTGAAGATTTATCTGACGGATGAGCCTGGGCCATTTTTTGGAAGGGTGGAAAACTTTTTGGGTTCTGGCTCGGTGGGTTCGCTTCAGCGGATTGTGTTGGAACCCGTGGGGTAGGAGTTACTCCTCAAAGCCGCTGTTCCAGCTGGGCGGAACGTGGAGAACGAGGGTTTCGGTTTCCCCGGAGGGGCGGCGGACTTTCAAGCGCAGGTCGGCCCTTTTTTTACCCGCGGCTTCGCGTGCGGCGAGGTAGCGGGTGATGAAATCGGACAAATTCTCACCGGCCGGTTGGCCAGCGATTTCCAGGATCGTGTCGCCCCCGCGGAAGCCGGCTTTGGCTCCGGGGCTTTCTTTGAGGACGGAGAGGATTTGGGGGGTTGGATTTCCGATCAGGCAGAGGCCATCGGGGAAGTTGGGGATTTCCACGGGGGGCGGGGAGGTGCCGGGAGCGGGTTCGAGAACAAAGCGGAGGTTATCGGGGGTGGAAAGTTCGAGAGTTCGGCGGAAGTCGATCGGGTTGGTCCAGACGGTGCCGTAGGCCCGGTCCATGACTTTTCGTTCTGTTTCGGTCATGAGGCCTTTAGTGGTGACCTTGGGGGCGACGCGGGAAAAGGAGTCTTCGTCGACGCCACGACGGGATTTCTTTTCGCCTTCGGCGAGAGTGACGGGGCGAAAGATGGTGCGGAGGACGGTTCCTGCGGGAAGAATTTTATCTGGGGCGAGGAGGAGATCTTTCGATAGGATGACGCGATCGTTTTTGACCTCGAGCGGGAAGGCGAGGCCGAGAGCGGGCTCCATCTTCGGATCCCACTCTGTGGCAATACCTTGGGCAAGTAGTTCGAGACTGAGCAGAAGGATGCAAGAAGTTTTAGGAAACATGGGGGGGATGTGGTATTGTAACAAGATTACCGGGGGCGTCACGGTTTCGATTCAAACTGGAAGCGACCTGCGGCAAGCCGAGGGCCCGGATTGGTTGGCCTCGTTAAAAAGCCGATCCACCAAAATAAAAGCTAACAACGAGTTGGCCCTCGCAGCCTAAAGTGCTGTGACGTTACTCCTCCGACCCCGGCTAGGGGGAAGTGACGTGTTTGCCGGGTCTGAGAATGGGTGAGCAACCGACCTGTTTTTAGGAATCAACGTGGATGCTAC
>CAMCFB010000041.1 GCA_945874125.1 Verrucomicrobia subdivision 6 bacterium
GTGGCGTCGAAAATCACTCGGTGCCCTTGCTCTTTCATGGTGACCAATCCACGCATATCCACTACCAGGTCCCCATGCCCAAAGGATGTGCCACGTTCGGTAATCCAGGCCTTCTTACATCCCCCACGTCGCAATTTTTCCATGACGGCGGAAACTGCGCTGGGAGCAAGAAACTGACCCTTTTTCACGCTGATGGCTCTCTTGGTTTTGGCGGCGGCCAGCAGCAGATCGGTTTGCCGACAAAGAAAAGCGGGAATTTGTAGAATATCGATTACTTTCCCGGCGGCACGGGCTTCCTCGGCCGTATGTACATCTGTTAGGACGGGCACTTGTAAAAGTTTACGTATGGCGGCTAGCTCCTTCAGGCCTTTCTGAAATCCGGGGCCTCGGGGGGAGTTCAGCGAGGTTCGGTTCGCTTTATCGTAACTGGCTTTGAAGACATAGTCCCAGCCCAAGGAATGAGCTAAATCTCTCAAGGTTCGACCAATCAAAAGAGATGTCTTACGCGACTCTAAGACGCAAGGGCCGCCGATCAGGAGAAATTTAGTTTTTGGAGGCATGTTTTTGGGCCGCTTGGGCAAACCCCCGGAAAAGAGGGTGGGGGACGTCGGGCTTGGATCGAAATTCAGGATGAAATTGGCAAGCGACGAACCAAGGATGATCGGAGAGCTCGATGACCTCAACCAAGTCTCCTTTGGGATGAACCCCACTGATGCGCAGGCCGTGTTTTTCTAATGCGGGCCGATGCATATTATTGAATTCATATCTGTGACGATGCCGCTCTTGGATCTCGGTTTGGGCGTAAGCTTTCTGCGCCGCTGATCCGGGGGTGAGACAGCATAGATAACTTCCTAGCCTCATGGTTGCACCCTTCGCGCCATTGGCCGCCTGGCCAGGCAAAAGGGAGATGACCGCCTCTTTGGAATCGGGCTCGAATTCGGAGCTGTGGGCTTTTTTTAGCCCCGCCACACTTCGGGCAAACTCAATCACTGCGACCTGCATCCCGAGACATAACCCCAAGTAAGGAATCTTTTTTTCTCGGGCATATTTGACCGAAGCAATTTTTCCCTCGATGCCACGTTCGCCAAATCCACCTGGGACCAAAATTCCATCCACCCCTGAAAGAAAAGACTCCGCTCCTTGTTTTTCGATCTCCTCCGCGTCCACCTTAACCAGGTCAACACCCATATCCTCGCCTGAAGAGGCATGGAAGAGCGCTTCGGTCACGCTTTTGTAGGCATCGGGAACACCCAGATACTTTCCCACCATGGCAATCTTGGCTCGGTGTTTGGGAGCAATCATTCGCTGGACGAGTTTCTCCCAATCGCGTAGGTCAGCCGGCGGGGCTTTGATGCCTAGATGGGATAAGACAAGTTCATCCAATCTTTCCCGATGCAGCATAAGAGGTACCTCGTAGATCGTGTGTTTCACGTCCTGCTCCTCAATCACCGCCTCGACGGTGACGTTGCAGAAGTTGGAGATCTTTTGCCTCGTTTCATGGTCCACTGGATGTTCGCTGCGGCAAACGAGGATCTGGGGTTGAATCCCGATCTCGCGGAGTTTGGCCACACTCTGCTGGGTGGGCTTCGATTTCAGCTCCCCCGCCGCCTTGATAAAGGGAACCAGGGTGACGTGAATAAAAAGGCAGTGGGAAGGACCCGTTTCAATTGCGAACTGGCGTAAAGCTTCAAGGAAGGGAAGCCCCTCAATATCACCCGTCGTTCCTCCAATTTCCGTGATCAAGATATCGCAATTTTCGTGTTGGCCCATGTGCCGAAGGCGATTTTTAATTTCGTCCGTGACGTGGGGAATCACTTGGACTGTTTTTCCAAGGTAATCACCACGGCGCTCTTTTCTTAAAACCTCCTCGTAAACTTGGCCGGCGGTCAGATTGTGCCTGCGGGTAAGGTGACAGGAGGTGAAGCGTTCATAGTGGCCTAGGTCGAGGTCGGTTTCGGCGCCATCTTCTAAAACATAAACTTCACCATGTTGATACGGACTCATCGTGCCTGGATCAACGTTGAGATAGGGGTCAAACTTCATCAGTCCGACTTTAAGACCACGCCTTTCTAGAAGAGTTCCTAAAGCGGCTGCAGTAAGGCCTTTTCCCAAGGAGCTGATCACGCCGCCCGTAATAAAGATGTATTTCATGGGGAGATAGTTGTGGCGCGGTCTGCCAGGGCACGTTCCGCGCGTGTCACGTCCCCCGGCGTGTCCACACCGACGAATTTGAAGTTAAGCGTCAGAACTTGAATCGCAATCCCGTTCTCGAGTGCGCGCAACTGTTCAAGTCGCTCCCGTTTCTCTCCTTCCGAGGGAGGCAACTGCACGATTTTCCGGAGGGTAGTCGGCTGGTAGGCGTAAAGGCCGACATGTTGATGCATCCACTTGGCCCCTTCACTTTCTGGAACTTGTCGCCGAAACCCCAAAGCTTTTCCCTCAGGGGTAAAGGCGATCTTCACGAGGTCGGGAACCTGAAGATCGGCTCGGTTGTGAAGAGGGGTGGCGATGGTTCCCATACCGTAGTTGGGATGCAGGCCTTGAATCATCTCATCCAGAACAGATCCGCGAATCAGGGGTTCGTCGCCTTGGAGATTTAAAATCCAATCAGCCGTTTCGTGTGCGGTCGCTTCCGCCACCCGATCGGTGCCGGAGGGGTGATCGGTTCGGGTCATCACCACCTGAGCACCAAAGGAGGAGGCAACTCGGGCGATTTTTGAATCGTCGGTGGCGACGATGATCTTTTGTATCAGTTTTGATTCTTTGGCGCCCTCCCAGACCCACTGGAGAAGGGGTTTGCCGAGAATCGGGGCGAGGGGCTTACCCGGAAACCGAGTGGAAGCATGGCGGGCAGGGATGACCGCAATGACGCGGGGATGATTCATGAGGATTTTTGGAGATCCTGGAGGATCCAGTTGGTCGCGGCGGGCCAATCCGAGGCGGAGTAGGTGGCCAGTTGGGAGGCGTCTTGAAGTTCATCAGCGGGGACACAAAGTTTAAGCAAGATCGTCCGACAACCCGCATTTTGTCCCGCTTGAATATCACTAAGGCGATTTCCGACCATAAAAGATTGAGAGAGATCGATTGAAAGAGTGGACGCGGCCTCCTGAATCATTTTCGGGGAGGGTTTGCGGTACTCATCGTATGGATCGCCCGGAGCAGCAAAGCAGTGACCGTAGTGGGCAAAGATGGAGCCGCCGCCCAAAAGTTCCTCCATTCGGGCATCGACTGCCCGAACCTGCTCTTTGGTGATCAAGCCACGGCCGACCCCCGATTGGTTGGAGATCACCACCAGAGTTAGATTTTGGCGCCCCAGCTCTTGCACGGCTGCGGCCGCACCCGGCATAAGTTGGACGAGGGAAGGGTCGCCGAGGTAGGGAACGTTTACGATTAACGTGTCATCGCGATCGAGAAAGACGGCCCTTTTACCCATCATGGCGGGCGGCTTCGATTAGCTCCTCCGAGGTGACGGTTGCCGTGCCTAATTTCCCGACCACGATGCCTGCGGCGAGGTTGGCCGTTTCCGCGGCGACAGGACCCGATAGATTCGCCGCCAGACCTGCGGCGAGGACTGAGATGACGGTATCGCCTGCGCCCGAAACGTCGTAAACCTCGCGAGCTCGACTGGGAATGTGGTCCGGCTTGTGACCGGCCTCAAAAAGAATCATGCCATTTTCCCCCAAGGTGAGCAGGAGGTAGCGACAAGACCAACGGAGCAGAAGTTCTTCACCGGCTGAGATCCAGTCTTCTTTATGGTTGGACTCGGGCTGACCGAGGGCACTGAAAGCTTCGGCTCGGTTCGGCTTGACCAGTGTGGCGCCCTGCCAATCCATGGGATTGTGGATATTAGGATCAACGAGGGAGGGGATGTCATACTTCTGGGCTGCGGTGAAAAGAGTTTCGACAAAGTCCTGGTCGAAGAGACCTTTCCCGTAATCTTCGAGGATGAGGGCATCGCAATGGGGCAGGAGGTGAAGGCTTTTCTTGAGCACAGCGGCCCTTTCTTTATGGGTCAGGCGCTCGGGAGATTCGCGATCGACGCGGACAACTTGCTGATGTCGGGCCAAGACCCTGGTTTTCCGGATCGTGGGGAAGGCGGAAGACCGGCAGATGCCAGAGGTGCCGATTTTGGCGTGGCGGAGAAGTTGCAGTAGACGATCACCCGAACTGTCTTGGCCAATGCTTCCGGACAACTCGGCGTGAATTCCGAGCGAGGCAAGATTTCGTCCAACATTGGCCGATCCCCCCGGGTAAGAGTTTTCCTTTTCGACATGAACCACCGGGACAGGGGCTTCGGGTGAGATTCGCGAGACTCGGCCGTAGATAAATTCGTCGAGCATTAAATCCCCCACGACGAGAATTCGTTGGCGACGAAACTTTTTCAGCGTCGTTTTGAGGCGGGCGGCGGAGAGATGATTTTTGGCGAGGAGTGCCATCTCAAGATAGTGCCGAACCGAACCGTTTTGATCAACGCTCCCCTTAACCGTTTCGACCTACGACCCCAAATCGTAAAAACGGCCTCGTAAAGCATTACCTATCAACTACTTATTCGACCTACGACCCCAAGCAAGTAGTTGATAATCAGGGGGTTGCGGGGCGGTTTTTTGCGAGGTGCGAGGGGAGGAGGGGGTAAAATCCAGCTTTGGTGAAGGTCGGAAAGAGGATAGTAATGAGTTGTGTTGTTCGACTATCACATGCATACGCCCCTTTGTGGTCACGCCGTTGGCCATCCACACGAATATGCGGCTGAGGCCATCCGCAAAGGCCTGCAAGAGATCGGATTTTCCGAGCACAACCCTATGCCCTCCAAATTCGACGACTGGCGGATGGATCTGATCGACTTTTCTGAGTATATCCGCCTGGTGGAAGAAGCGCGGGCAGAATTTCCCCAACTTCCCATTCGCCTCGGGCTCGAGTGTGACTTTATTCCTGGAAAAGAGGGGTGGATTCGAGAATTAGCGACCAAGGCCGATTTCGACTACTTCATCGGATCGGTTCACTACATCACCCCCGATTGGGATGTGGATAATCCTTTGAAGTTAGCCCGCTGGAAAGATCAGCCCGTCGAAGAAGTCTGGACGAAGTACTTCAAAGCGATGACTCAAGCGGCGCAAAGTGGCCTTTTTGATTTCATGGCGCACCCCGACTTGGTGAAGAAGTTCGGACATCGGCCGAAGGGAGATTTGCGTCCCTATTACAAAGATACTTTGGATGCGATCGAGGCGGCGGGAATTGCCATGGAGGTGAGCACGGCAGGATTGCGTAAGGAGGTGATGGAAATTTATCCCTCTAAAGTTTTTTTGGAGGAGGCATTTACAAGAAATATTCCAATCCTCATTTCTTCCGATGCGCACGCACCCCAGGAGGTGGGGTATGAATTTGGCCGGGCGGTATCTCTAGTGAAAGAGGTAGGCTATCGCGAGGTAAACTCTTTTCGAAAGCGTGAAAGAGTTCCAATCCCGTTAGGGCCGTCACTTTAAAAAATTTAGAGCGAGTAAACCGAAAGCCATCCCGTCCTGGGTGTGATTTTTGAGCCTAAAGAAAAAAGCCATCGCACATACTAATTACCCGATTGACCGAGCGTCTTGAGTGGACGATCCGTCACCAGCCAAACGAGGCCGTTTTCCGCGGCCAATTTCTTAGACAGCACCTGCCCCTGATGCGTCTTTGATACTTGATGAGCTGTACGGGCTTATTTACCAAAGCCAATGTTTTCAAATGGTCGAGGTTTTTATCCGTGTGAGAGGCGGGCTGGAGTTTGTTTTGGTTGGTAAATAGATTCTCGATGCCTTGGGCGCCGATGTCCTCAACGAAGTCCTTGTGTTCTTCTATGTCCCGAACAAACTTTTGCCTAAACCATGATCGACAAGTTTACCACACGTTGAAAAACCTTATGCAAAAACTCCAAGACCTCGCAGCCCATGTCGCCACTGAATTTGAAAAGGTCTACGGCCGTCCGCCTCGTTGGATCGCTGCCGCCCCGGGCCGGGTTAACATCATTGGCGAGCACACCGATTACAACGATGGATTCGTCCTACCGATGGCCATCGAGTTTTACAGCATGATGGCGGCAGATCGGCCGGTAGATGGTCGGGAGGTCATCACGCTACGCAGCACTTTAGAGACCGAGGTGGCGACGATTGATCTTTCCCGCCCTGTTGTGCCAACCACACCCAAATGGGGAAATTACCCCCGTGGCGTTGTCGCCGGTTTTCAGGCGTGGGGCATCCAGCCAGGGGGCCTCGACGTGCTCCTACATTCCACCGTCCCGCTCGGGAGCGGCTTGAGCAGCAGCGCCGCTCTCGAGGTCTGCACCGCGACCCTGCTCGAAGCGGTCACGGGAACGACTCTTGATCCCGTCGAGAAAGCATTGCTCTGCCAGAAGGCCGAACACGATTATGCCGGGGTCCCTTGTGGCATCATGGACCAGTTCATTTCCGCCCTCGGACGCGAGGACCATCTGCTCCTCTTGGACTGCCGAACACGAAAAACCGAGATTGTGCCGATGCAGGACCCGTCCGTAGCGCTGTTGATCATTAACACCAACGTGAAGCACGAGCTGAGCGGCGGCGAATACGCCGAGCGCCGGACACAATGCGAGGAAGCCGCCCGGAACCTCGGCGTGGCATCGCTGCGCGATGTGACCGCTGGCCTGCTCGAAGCCGGGAAAAGTAAAATGAGCGAGACTGCTTACCGTCGTGCCCGCCATGTCATCGGCGAAATCGCGCGTACGGTACAGGCGGCGCAAGGTGTCCGCCATTCCGATTGGCCCACCGTGGGGCGATTGATGGCAGCGAGTCATGCGGCTCTGCGGGATGACTACGAAGTCAGCTGTCCTGAACTTGATGCGGTCGTGGAGATCGCCGAAGCCATCGGAGAGAAGGGCGGGGTCTATGGGTGCCGCATGACCGGCGGAGGCTTCGGTGGTTGTTGCGTGGCGCTGGTTAAAGCCAGTTCCCTAGATGCCATCACAAAGAAAATTGCCACCGATTACAAAGCAAGAACCGGTATCGCCGCCACGATCTTCTCCTCTCGCCCCGCGGCCGGAGCAACGATCCTCAAACGGTAAAGTCCAATTAACTACGCTCGATTTGAGCGCCAAGCGACTTGAGGCGCTCTTCAATCTGGCTGAATCCGCGGTCGATCTGGGTGATATTCCGAATTTCTGATTCGCCCTCCGCGCATAGGGCTGCGATCAGCAGGGCCATACCGGCGCGAATATCGGGGCTGGCGAGTTTGGCCCCCCGAAGTTTGTCGGAGCCAAGTACGACGGCACGATGTGGATCACACAGGATGATGCGTGCACCCATTTCAAGAAGCCCGTCGACAAAGAAGAGGCGCGATTCAAACAGCTTTTCGTGAATTAGAACGGTGCCTTTGCACTGGGTAGCGGTGACGAGCGCGACGGAAGTCATGTCGGCGGGGAATCCAGGCCATGGTGCATCGGCGATGTGGGGGACAGCTCCGCCGAACTCTTTTTCCACTTCGAGTCTCTGATTCTTGGCGACCAGAATATCCTGGCCTTGGGTATCTGTTTGAATTCCGAGTCGGGCGAAGGTTTGTAAAATCATTCGCATATGATGAGGAGCGGCATTCTTGATCTTCAAGGCACCTCCTGTGACAGCAGCCAAGGCAAGGAATGAACCGGCTTCTAGGTAGTCGGGTCCAATTCGGTGAGTGGCACCTTTGAGAGATTTTACCCCTTGAATGGTGAGGGTGTTTGTGCCGATTCCTGTAATCTGTGCGCCCATGGCATTGAGCAGATTAGCTAGAGCTTGGACATGGGGCTCGCTGGCCGCATTGTGGATGACGGTGGTTCCTTCGGCGAGAGATGCGGCGCAGAGGCCGTTTTCGGTCGCGGTAACCGAAGCTTCATCAAGAAGGATGTCGGCCCCGCGGAGCTTTTTTGCCTGAATTTGTAAGCCATTTTTTGTGTCGCTGATCTTGGCGCCAAGGGCAGTGAAGATTTGAAGATGAGTATCAAGGCGTCGCCGTCCGATTCGATCGCCACCAGGGCGGGGCAGGGTGACTTCTCCTGTGCGGGCGAGAAGGGGACCAGCCAAAGTGACAGATCCTCGCAGACGTGAGCCTAGTTCTGGATGAATTGTGGACTTGGGATTGGCCTTGGCCTGAAGAGTTAGCGTGCGGCGCGTGGAGCAGGCGTCGGATTCGAAGGTAAAAAGGCCGAGATCGTTAAGGATTTTTTCCATCAGCCGAACATCATCAATTTGCGGGATATTTTGGAGGACGATGGGCTGATCGGTCAGGCAGGCAGCGGCCATCAGGGGCATGGCTTCGTTTTTGTTTCCTTGGGGCTCAATTTCCCCAGAGATGGGTTTGCCGCCCTTCACGATGAACTTCGATCCGTTCGAACTAGGCATAGTTTGAAACTGCCTAGGGCGGGTGCTTAGGGCAATCCTATGAAAAAGTTCTTTTTGAGATTCAGTCTTGGGTTTTCTCGGCTATGTTTAGATACTTATGAAGGTTCCAATGCTTGATCTAGTGGCGGAGCACGCTCCATATCGGGCGGAGCTTCAGTCGGCTTTTGATCGAGTACTCGATAGCGGTCGATTTGTTCTTGGGCCAGAAGTGGAAGCTTTTGAAAAGGAGATCGGCGCATGGATTGGGACTCCGCACGCGATTGGGGTTTCGAACGGTTCGGATGCCCTCCTGTTGGCCTTGCAGGCGGTGGGAGTTGGACCTGGAGATGAGGTCATTTGCCCTACCTACACGTTTTTCGCCACGGCTGGAGCGGTGGCAAGGCTGGGTGGGGTGCCTGTCTTTGTGGATAGTGCGGAGTGCTGTTACAACCTGCGGGCGGATCAGGTAGTGGCCAAGATCGGTCCGAAAACAAAGGCCATTATTGTCGTTCATCTTTTTGGTCAGTGCGCCGATATGGATCCGATCCTGACGGCAGCAAAGAAACACGGTATTCCCGTGATTGAGGATGCGGCGCAGGCGTTGGGGGCAAAAGACAAGGGGCGGCAAGCAGGAACTATGGGAACCTTGGGAACGTTTTCCTTTTTTCCGACGAAGAATCTGGGGGCGCTGGGAGAGGGTGGGCTAATTACGACAAAGGACGCCTCTTTAGCTGAAAAGATACGCAAGTTGCGTGTGCACGGAGCTAAGGAAAAGTATTTCCACGAGATGAT
>CAMCFB010000042.1 GCA_945874125.1 Verrucomicrobia subdivision 6 bacterium
GTTCTGGGTCGAATGGTTCCCGAATTTGCGCCCCTGACCTGCTTGGTGCAGCACGAATTCTTCCACCGATACACAGCGGATGAGCATACGCTGGTGTGTTTAGAGCAGTTGGATGCGATGTTGGGATCGAAGGAGCCTGACCTGAGGAAGTACGCGGAGTTATACGCCAAGGTGGAGGTTCCTGAGATTCTGGCCCTGGCCCTGCTCTTGCATGACACCGGCAAAGCAGAGCTGACCCGAAACCACGAGGAGGTGGGCGCAGCCCATGCCGTGGTGGTAGCGCGCAGGTTCGGATTTTGGGGGCGAAATCTGCAGCTGATGACCTTCTTGGTGGATCACCATATGACTCTGGGGACGTTTGCCCGCAAAAATCTGGATGAATCCGAAACCATTCGGGATTTAGCCAGAATTGTCCAAGATCAGGAGAGGCTGGATCTTCTCATGCTGATTTCAGCGGCCGATGTCCGGGCGGTGGCTGGAAAAAATAACTGGTCGAGTTGGCGGGAGCTCTTGGTGTGGAATCTGTACCAGAAGACGAAGCAGATGTTGGCCGGGGAGGAGGAGTTTTTGCGGGTCGAGGAGGATAAGCGGGCCAAGCAAAAGGAAGAGGTGCGTGCGATTCTCTCGACGGCATTTACGGAGGGCGAGACCAGGGAGCATTTAGAGAGGATGGGACCGGCCTATGTCAGGATGTGCCCGCCGGCTCTGGTGATGCGTCATCTGGGGGCAGTTCACGAATTTTTGGAAAGGCGGATCTCCGGCACGGACACATTAGTTCCCCTGGTGAAGTGGTTCGATCAGCCAGAGGAGGGTCACAGCGAGGTGATTGTGGTGACGTGGAATCGGGAAAGACTTTTCAGCAAGATTGCCGGCAGTTTTGCCGTGGCGGGGCTGAACATTCTCAGCGCGAATATTTTCACCCGGCGGGATGATGTGGTGGTGGATACGTTTCAAGTCTGCAACGAGCGCATGGAAGCGGTGAGTCATCCGATTGACCGATCTACTTTTGAAAAGACGCTGACGGAGGCCTTAGGCGAGACGGAGGATCACTTGAACGAGCGCATCGCGGAGGTGGGGCCGACCTTGTGGCAGAGGTCGTTAGGGGAAGCCGAATTTCCGGCCAGTTTGCGGGTGGATCAGACCAGTGAGTCAGGCCGAACCTTGATTCATGTGGAAGCACCCGATCGAGTAGGGTTACTTCACGCCTTAACGAGAGCGATTGCGGATGAGGGCATGCAGATCTCCGGGGCGAGAATTACGACGGAGAAGGGGGCCGCCCTAGATACCTTTTTGGTTGAGGAAAACTCGGGCGAGGCGGTGCGGGCCGAGGATCGACTCGCCCGCCTGATTGAAAGGTTGAAAGGAGTGGTCAGTCGGTGAAAAAAGGCAAAATTTTTCTGGGGATTGAGCCGATCGACCTGACGAATCCCCGACGCCTGGTCCGGAAGGTTTTGCAATCGGCCCAGAGATATTTTCGGGTCGAGCGGGCGGCTTTGTATCTCTTTAATCCTAATTTGGGCGATTTAGAGATCGATGTGGGTATCGGGGTTGGGGCGAAGTGGAAAGGTAAGCGGGTTGCCTTGGGCAAGGGGGTGGTGGGTTGGGTGGCCAGCCGAGGGGAGGCGGCTCGGGCCGATTTACATAAAACCGCGGGAGGCTTGGGTCGGGAGGGCAGTGAAATGGCTGCCCCTATCCACGAGGGGGAGAGCTTGTTGGGAGTGATCGCGCTGGGGACCAAGAAAAAAAATTATTTTGCGGCGGGACAGGAGGAGGAGTTGGCTCGGCTGGCAAGGGACGCCAGAGGATGGCTGGGATTAGCGTGGAAGGTAGCCGGGACGCAGGAGGAGGGAGAGCGATCCGCCGCTTTGGCGGGGGTGGGGGCGGCGATTGGGGCGGAGGAGACGTCGGCGGCGATTTTGGAAAGAGTGACACGGGAGGCGGCCCGGCTTTGCGGGGCTCATTTAGCATCTCTCTTTTTATATGATGCAAAAAACGATACTCTACGGCTCGAGGTTTGCGATGGTGGGTCGAAGAGATACTTGAAGCAGCCGCCTCTGGATGCGGCCGAAACGGGATTGGGCTATGTGGTGCGGCGTCAAAAACCGTGGGCGGTCAGTCAAATCCCCAAAAGTGCGCAGGATCCGCATACGGAACTGATGAGGGGGGAGGGAATTTTATCCTTCCTTGCCGTTCCCCTAGTGGAAAAAGAGGGGGCGTTGGGGCTTTTATGTGTGGGGACGAAGAGAGTGCGTCGATTTTCTGATGCGGAGACACGTCTTTTTCAGGGTTTGGCGGGCTTGGCGGCGGCGGCCCTGCAACGAACCAAGTTGGCCGTCCGGTTGGGGCAGACGGAGGAGGAGTTACGGCATCGAGAGAGGCTTTCGTCCTTAGGGATGTTGGCGGCGGAAGTGGCCCATGAAGTAAGAAATCCCTTGGCCGTCATTCGTATGCTTTGGCACACGGCAATCCGAGGATTGCAACCCAGTCTCGAGCAAGGCCGAGATTTGCAGCTGATTGAGACCAAGCTGGGTCAGATGAATGGAATTCTTGATCGTGTTCTGAATCTGGCCCGTTCGGCCGATCCGCAGATGGGGGAAGTGAATGCGAAGGAGGTGATGGAAGAGGTGGCGTTATTGGTGCGCATTAAGCTTTCGGCGGCAAAGATTGCCCTGCGTCTGCACTTTCCCCAGAAAGAGGCGATTCGTATTCGGGGGGATCGGTCCCAGTTGGAGCAGGCAGTCTTGAACTTGGTGCTCAATGCCCAAGAGGCAATGGGAGGAGGTGGAGTTTTGATGCTGGGCGCAAGGAAGCGCAAGGATGAGATTGTTTTGGAAGTGGAAGATTCAGGAAAAGGGATGAAAAAAGATGTAGCGGACCGACTTTTTGAGCCATTTCTATCGGGACGTCCGGGCGGAACGGGTCTGGGGATGGCTTTAGTCCGGCGAACCGTCGAGGCGCACGGGGGAACTTTGCGAATTCAGACAAAACCGAGCAAAGGAACGAAAGTCGAGATGTGGTTGCCCGCTTGGTCAGGCACGAAAGCTAGTTGATCAGCTTTTCCAGCTCTGCATCTTTGGGCACACCCAACTCGAGGGCGCGGCTGTAGTGACGCTTGGCCAGCTCTTTCGACGGGGGTGTTTGCGTGGCATAGATCACGGCGAGATTAAAGTGAGCGTCCCCGTAGCCGTCATCCAGTTCGATGGCTTTGCGGCACTCCTGCTCGGCCGCTTCCTGTAAGCCCTTGCGGGAGGAGGAAATTCCGAGGTAGTTGCGGGTTTTGGCATCGGAGGGGTCGAGCGCGACGGCGCGGCTGAGAATTTGAATGGCATCGTCGTACTTTTCCTGTTGAACCAAAGCTATGCCGAGAACGGAGTGGGAGAAAGCGTCGTTCGGGGCCACCCGGATGGCCTCGCGCAGCGCTTTTTCCGCTTCGGGATACTTCTGCTGCTGAAAGCGCACCACACCCAAGTTCGACAAGGCGTAAATCGATTGCGGGTACTTGGCCAAAATTTGTTCGTAGGCGGCGGCCGACTCGTCGAATTTTTTCTCATTATAGAGCGAGGTCGCTTGGGCAGCCGTATCCTTAAACTCGTCCGGAATTCTCGGTTTTTCGGAGAAGGACTCGGGGCTGACGGGCTTTTCCGCCGTGCTGGAAAGAGTGGGAGTGGGAGCGGCGGCGGCAGGCTCCGGCGCGACGAGGGTGGGGGCGGAGAATTTAAGCATTCCTTGTTCCTCTTCCGTCAGGGCAACGAGAGGGGAGCTGAGAACTTCCATCTGTGTTTTGAGGGCGTCGGTAGAAACGGCCAGGTTCTTAAATTCATCCAAAACGAGCCGACGGGCCGCTTCCCGACGAGCCTGCTCTTTGAGTTGGCGATCGAGAATGGAGCGCAGCATGACGTTTTCTTTGGCGAGGGTGCTGTCCGATTTTCCGGATGGGCCGGCCTGTTGCAGTTGAGCCGTCAGGCTGGCGATTTTTGTTTTGTATTCGTCATTGGCGCGGGCGAGCTCGGCCGATTTGTTGTTCGCTTCAGCCAATTTCTTCTCCAACTGCTCCACTTGGCCCCGGAGGGAAGACAATTCCCCCGCCATCTCGCCCCCCGCGGCTTTTTTGAGGCTCTCCTCGGCGGCAGTCAATTTGCCGCGGAGAGCACTGTTCTCCTCCTGAAGTTTAGCCACGCTGGCGTCGGGGGCAGGGGTGGCAGAAAGCTTTTCTTGCAGTTGCTTTTTATCGGCGACGGCGGCATCGAGGTCGGTCTTGGCTTGGCGCAGCTCGGTCCGCGCTGACTCCAGCTCACCCGACAGGCTGATGATCCTTTGGCGAAGAGCCGATGGGTCATCCGACGCCACCGGAGCAGGGGCTGGGGCGGCCGAGGGCGCGGGGGAAGCAGGAATTTCTGCCTTGGGTTCGGCGGGGGCGATTTTTTCGGCCGGAGGCGGAGGGGTCAAAGTGGCGGCGGGTTTCGGGGCTGGAGCGGTATCTTTGGCGGCTTTGAGGGATTCGAGCTTCTCATTCAGATACTTGATTCGGTATTTGACGATGGTGGGTTCCCATTCGGGATTTTCATTTTTTAGTTTTTCGAGCCGTTGCAGGGCGACTTCATACTTTTCGCGTCCTTGGGAGTTTTGTCCGCCTTGGGTGAGCTTATCCCCTTCTTGAATCATCACGTAAATCTGGAGGTAATCGTCCTGCGGGGAGGCGGCGGAGAGGAGAAGGGCAGGGGTGGCACAGATCCAACAGGCCCAGAGTGCGATCCATCGAAAGAGTTTCATGAAAGGGAGATGAATTAGGCGATGAAAAGGGCTTTGGGGCAAGAGAAAATCAGCCCCGTTGACGATAACTTTTCTCCGTCTAGAGATAGTATCTATGGATATGGCGACTCCCCAAGGGGTTTTGGTGCTGAATCGGTTTTGGCAAGCGGTGCACATTTGCTCTGTGCGACGGGCTTTTAGCCTGCTCTACATGGGGCACGCCCAAGTGGTGGAGGGGAATGGCGCGGGGGACGACTTCCGTACCTTCGATTTTCATCGGTGGCGGGAGTTGAGCCAGGACTATGACGGGGAGGATGCGGTGCGGACGATCAGCTTCAGGATTCGGATTCCGCGCGTGATTGTCTTGATGCTCTTTGATCGGATCCCCAAGAAAGAGGTGAAGTTGACCCGGCAAAATATTTTTGAGAGGGACTCCTACACTTGCCAATATTGCGGGGAGTCGAAGGATCGGCGGGATTTAAATTTGGACCACGTCATCCCTCGGGACCATGGGGGTACGACCACGTGGGAGAATGTGGTCTGCTCCTGTATTCCGTGTAACACGCGAAAGGGCAATCGGCGACCGCCTGAGGCGTCGATGAAGCTGATTCGCAAGCCGAAGCGGCCCAAGTTGCGGACGTTCCTGAATGTGCAGATTTCGAAAAATGGACCGGATACGTGGAAGCACTTTTTGGATCTGGCCTACTGGAATGTGGAGTTGAGCGACTGAAGAAGGGGCCCGTGGCGCCCGAGAAGGCGGGTGAGGTGAGTGCGGCGGATCGGGCGAAACTTTTTCCGGTTACTCGAGAGGGAATTTTCTTGGCGCACGCGGCGGTGGCTCCCATCACGGGGCCGGCGCAGGAGGCGATGAACCGGTGGGTGGACGGCGCGACTCGGGGCAAACAGGAGGATGAGGAGGTTTGGCGGAGGGTGCGGAAAGCGCGGGAGGTTTCGGCCCGTTTCCTTGGTTGTGAGTGGGATGAGGTGTCCCTGCTGGGGCCGACGGCGCTCGGGCTTGGATTGGTGGCTTTGGGGTTGGATTGGCAAGAGGGGGACGAAGTGATTTATGACCCGCTGGACTATCCGGCCAATGTGTACCCGTGGAGGGATTTGGGGCGTCGTGGCGTGCGTCCGGTGGCGTTGGAACGCGGGTTCGGGGAGAAGATTCGGTGGTCCACCCTTTTGCCCAAAATCACCGCGAAAACAAAATTGGTCAGTCTGGCTACCGCGCACTACCTGAGCGGATTGGTGCCGGAGCTGGCGGTGATCGGCCCGGAATTGAAGGCGCGAAAAATCCTTCTTTGTCTGGATGGAATTCAGACCTTGGGGGTGATGCCAACGGAGTGGGCCGAGGCAGACTTTCTGGCGGCCGACGCGCACAAGTGGATGTTGGGACCGGTGGGGGCGGGGGTTTTGATGGTGCGCAAGAGGGTGTGGGATCGGATGACTCCTCCCCTGTTGGGGTCATGGAATGTGGTCAGCCCCGATTATTTGGCCCAAGCCTCGATGGTGATGGAGGGGGGAGGAAGAAGGTATGAGCCGGGGAGTTTGAATCTGCCTGGAATTGAGGGGATGCGAGCCTCGCTTGAGTTGCTGGAGCAGCTCGGAAGGAAAGAGACGACTGAGTATGTCTTGGGGTTAGCCGAAAGGATCCGCGAGGGCGCCCAGAGAGGTGGATTTGCGATCTACGGGCAGGGAGAGGAGGCGCGACCGATCACGAGTTTGCTCGAGCCAACTCAGGGGTGGAGAGAGGTGCCGAAGAGGATGGAGGCGGCGCGAATTCGGGTTTCTTGGAGAAGAGAACACGAGGGGAAGATGCTTTTGCGGGTTTCTCCTCATCGATCGAATACGAGGGCCGAGGTGGAAGAATTTCTGAAAGTTTTGGGAAGCGCGGGTTGACTCGGGGCCTTTTCCTCGGCACGATTTTGCTCTTACTGAATTCAATCCATGAAACCGACCTACAACCCCTCCAAGCGCACCCGGAAACGCCAATTTGGCTTTCGGGCGCGCATGAAAACCAAGGGAGGGCGTGCTTTGATCGCGCGTCGTCGTGCGCGCGGACGTCGCCGCCTTCTGCCTAAAGGTGTGGAGCGCCACTACGCCCGCCACACCGGGGCGTGATCGGCGCCTGCCTCGGGCGCGCATTCTTCGTCGGCGGCCAGAGTTTCTGGCCATTCGCCTAAAGGGAGGAACGCAAAGTGGCACGCAACTTAAGCTCAATTGGCGGAAGCAGTCGCGGCCAGAGCGTCGTATGGCCATCGTGGTTCCGAAGGCTTGTGGAAACGCGGTCGTGAGAAATCGAATCAAGCGATGGGTGCGAGAGGGGTGGAGAGATCTTCAGTCGGATCTAGCGGCGGGTTCCGATTCGGTCTGGATTGCCCGACCTTCCGCCGGGAAAGCGGGCAGCGAAGTTTTGCGCCAAGAGATGATCCGCCTTTATCAGCGGGCAGGGTTGTGGGAAGGGGTGTCGTGAAACGGATTTTGATTTTGATCATCCAGTGCCAGCAAGGCTTCGCGCCCCTCTGGCGGGGATTTTTGGGGAGCGGTGGCGCGTGTTGCCGCTTTCATCCCACCTGCTCGGCGTATGCCATCGAAGCGATCGAGAGGCACGGTGTGGCCCAGGGCTTGGGATTAGCGCTCCGGCGGGTCGCGAAGTGTCATCCGTGGGGGCGGTCGGGTTGGGACCCAGTGAAGGAGATCGCATGAAAAAGGGTGGAATGGATCGGACTTCCTGGATTGCCGCGGGGGCCTGCTTCGTGCTTTTGCTTCTCTATCCAAAGATTGTCGCGCACTTCTATCCGCCCAACCCTCAGGCAAAGCCGGTGGAAAGTGCGAAGATGGCGGGCGCGCCGGTCGCGGCCTCGCCGGAGCAGAAGAGTTCCGTCTCCGAAGCGGTCTTGACCCCGAAGGAGACGTTAGCCCCTGGATCGGTCACGCGCAGTGGGGCGGAGCAAACGGCCATTCTGGAAAGCAGCACGCTGCGGGTAATTTTGACGACGTGGGGCGGGGGCATTCGGGAGATTGAGCTGCGGGGTCACGGGGCGGAGGGAGAAAAGGGGGAGGAGACGGTTCATTTAAATTTGGGGTCCCCCGATGCGATTTTTGAATTGCGTGGCTGGACGCCTCCGGGGGAGGGGTTGGCTTGGAATTTGGAGAGGGCCGATGGGGCGGAGGTGGTGTTGACGGCTCCCGCTCAGGTGGGGGGGGAGGTCTGGATTCGTCGAACCTTCCGCCTGACAGGGGATTATGATTTGAATGTTGTGCAGGAGGTGGAAAATCGGGGACAGGTCCCTCTCGCGCTTCCGGCCTACGCCCTCTCGGCCGGAGTCGGTGCCCCGATTCATTTACGGACGGAGGAGGAGGCGTATGTGGGAACGGGCTGGCTGACGACAGACGGTACTTACACCACCCACAAGCTGCCCGAGTTTATCGATTCCCGTTTTCTATTTCTCTTTCCGCAAAAAGGGAAAGAGCTGGCCACCAGTCGCGAGGACCGATCGGTCAAGTGGGTGGCGGCGAAAAGCCAATTTTTTGCCATGGTCTTGACGGCGTTGGAGAGTCCCGCGAGCGGGGCAGAGGCCCGCAAAGTGGAGTTGAGGGGGGCAAAGATGCGGGATGGTGGGGGACCGGTGGGGGCGATTGAGACGTGGATGAAATTGCCCGGGTTTGATTTAGTGGCCGGCGGAAAAAATGTCCGAACCTTTGGTTTGTATGCTGGACCCAAAGAGGATTGGCGGTTGCGGCGGCTGGCGCATGGGGAGGATGAGGTGATGGAGTTTGGTTGGATGGGAATTGTCAGCCGCCCTCTTCTGGTGGTGATGAATACGATTCAAAAAGGGGTGGGAAGTTACGGTTGGTCGATCGTGATTCTGACCATCTTGCTCAAGGCGATTCTTTGGGTGCCGCAAGCCAAGGCGAACCAGAGCATGAAAAAAATGCAGATCTTGGCGCCGAAACTGAAGGAGATTCAGGAAAAGTTTAAAGAAGATCCAACGAAATTGAATACGGAGATGATGAAGTTGTATCGGGATTACGGGGTCAATCCGCTGGGCGGATGTTTGCCGATGCTGATCCAGATGCCGGTCTTTCTGGGATTTTATTATATGCTGCTCAGCTCGGTGGAGTTGCGGGGCCAAGCGTTCCTATGGATCCACGATTTATCCCGTCCCGA
>CAMCFB010000043.1 GCA_945874125.1 Verrucomicrobia subdivision 6 bacterium
GCCCTCGAAGTTCAAGGTCTGAAGGCCGCCATCCATGGAACCGAAATTTTACATGGGCTGAATTTGACGATTCCGAAGGGAGAGGTGCATGCGATCATGGGCAAGAACGGTTCGGGCAAAAGCACCTTGGCGAAAGTGATGGCGGGGCATCCGGATTATGAGGTGACGGGAGGCGATGTGCTACTGGACGGAAAAACGATTTTAGGGCTCGATCCGGATGTACGGGCGCGTGAGGGTCTATTTCTGGCATTTCAGTACCCGAGCGAGATCGCTGGGGTGACGATCGCTAACTTTATGCGGGCGGCCCTGAATGCCCGTCGCCCCGAAGGGCAGGAGATCGATGCGGTGGAGTACTATAACGAGCTCTACCAAAAGATGGATCTGTTGAAGATCGACCGCTCCTTCACCTCTCGGGCGGTGAATGACGGGTTCTCCGGTGGGGAGAAGAAGAAGAACGAGATTTTGCAGATGGCTATGTTGGAGCCGAAGTATGCGGTGCTGGATGAGACCGACTCGGGTCTGGATATCGACGCGTTGAAGATCGTGGCCCACGGGGTGAACAGCCTGCGCGGGCCTAAGTTGGGGATTTTGGTGATCACCCACTATCAGCGGTTGCTGGATTATATTGTGCCGGACGTGGTTCACGTGATGGTGGATGGGCGGATTGTGAAAAGTGGACCGAAAGAGTTGGCTCTAGAAATGGAAAAAAAGGGATATGACTGGGTGGAAAACCTAGTTCCCGCCTAAAGGAGATTCATTGATGAACGAAACGACCACGCTCGAAAAACCTGACTTCAAAATCGACCAAGATGAGGGAAACTTTTCCTACCCCGAAGACTATGCTTTTAATGCTGGCACGGGTCTGACGGAAAAGACGATCGACTATATTTGCGATGCGAAAGAGGACCCGGATTGGGTGCGCGAGTTTCGGAAAAGAGCGCTCAAGGTATTTCAGGAAAAACCGCTGCCGACCCATTGGGCGAGCAAGGATTTGGAAAACATTCACTTTGATGATTTTCGTTACTACCTCTCCAAAGGGGCCAAGCCGAAGAGGACCTGGGAGGAGGTGCCGGATGATGTGAAGCGCACCTTTGAGCGTTTGGGGATTCCGGAGAAAGAGCGGGCCTTTTTGGCGGGGGTGGAGGCGCAGTTTGATAGCGAGGCGGCTTATTCCAATATTAAGAAAGCGGTGGCGGAGCAGGGGGTGATCTTTGTCGGAAGTCGGGAGGGATTGAAGGATCACCCCGAGATCTTCAAAAAATGGTTCGGAAAAGTGATTCCGACGTCGGACAATAAGTTCTCCGCCCTGAACAGTGCGGTTTTCTCAGGCGGGTCCTTTATCTACGTGCCGAAGGGGGTGAAGGTGAAGCATCCGCTGCAGGCCTACTTCCGAATCAATGCGGAGAATTTCGGTCAGTTTGAGCGGACCTTGATCATTGTGGATGAGGGGGCGGAGCTGACGTACATGGAAGGCTGCACGGCGCCGAAGTTTGATTCGGTCACCCTGCACAGTGCGGTGGTGGAGTTGGTGGCAATGAAAGGGGCTAAGTTGCAGTACATCACGGTGCAGAATTGGAGTCCGAACGTGTTTAATTTGGTGACGAAGCGTGGGTTGGCGCATGAGGAGTCGGAGATCAAGTGGATTGATTGCAATATCGGGTCGCGGTTGACCATGAAGTATCCTGGGGTGATTTTGAAAGGGCGCAAAGCGAGAGGCGAGGTGTTATCGATCGCTCTGGCAAACAACGGTCAGCACCAAGATACGGGGGCGAAGATGATCCACGCGGCGGATGAGACGACCTCCAACATTATTTCCAAATCGATCTCGATTGGGTCGGGTCGGGCGACCTATCGGGGTTTGGTTCACATTCCTCGCCATTTGAAGGGGTGCAAAAATAACACCGAGTGTGATGCGCTGTTGATCAACACGGAATCTCGGACCGACACCTATCCGGCGATCGTGACGCGGGGGGAAGGTAATTCGGTGCAGCATGAGGCCAGCGTGTCGAAGGTGAGTGCGGAGCAGATCTTTTACATGCAGCAGCGGGGATTGACCGAGGGGCAGGCGATGAGTTTGAGCGTGAACGGCTTTGTTAACGACCTCGTCCGCCAGTTTCCGATGGAGTATAGTGTGGAGTTGAAACGCCTGATCGACCTCGAGATGGAGGGGTCGGTGGGTTAAGGTAGCAAAACCCCATCACACAGGAGAAAAAGAAGCCATGGCTGACATTGCAAACCGATACCCCGAGAACGTTGGCGGGGCCTACTACGTTGACAACCAGTGCATTGATTGTGATCTATGCCGGGAGACGGCGCCGAACAGTTTTAAGCGCAACGATGATGGAGGTTACTCTTTCGTTTTTAACCAGCCCACCACGCCAGAGGAGCTGAAGCTAGCGAAAGAGGCGATGGAAGGTTGTCCGGTCGAGGCGATCGGCTCGAACGGCTCGTAAGAGCGAGGCGCCTCATGGCCAAAAGCGGGGTGAATGGGGCCGACGGCCACGGGGTGACGGAGCCCGGTTGGTGGATTGGGCGCAAGGCGGCGGCTCTGAAAAAATTTCAAGCCTTGCCCATGCCGAAGCGGAATGAAGAGGATTGGCGTTTTGCCACGATCGGCGCCATTGAACTGGGGAATTTTCAGCCTGGCCAAAAAGGCAGCACGAGCGTCGAGGCTTTGCGAAAGCGCAGCACGGCCTCTTTTCCGCACGCCGCGAAAGCGGTTTTCGCCAATGATCGACTTCTCCACCTGGAGGGAGCAGAGGAGCTGGCCCGACAGGGGGTGGTTTTCGAATCGCTTTCGGTGGCGTTAGAGAAGCATCCCGCTCTGCTGGAGAAGTACTTTATGGCGCACCCAGTGGACTTGGGGGCGCAAAAGTTTGCCGCACTGCATGCGGCCCATGCCTCCGCTGGGGTGCTGATCCATGTACCGAAGAATGTGGAGATCGAACTACCCTTGGTGGCCTTCCACTGGATCGACAGCGCGGAGTCGGCCGTTTTTCCTCACACTTTGATTGTGGCGGGAGAGAATTCTAAGGTAACGGTGGTGGATTTTCTGGGTTCGACGGATGCGCGAGGAGCGGGTTTGGCCTGTGGGGTGAATGACCTGCTGGTGGGAGTTGGGGCCAAGGTGAACTACGTGGGTCTGCAGCAGTGGGGATCGGCGGTGACAAGTTTTCAGCTCAATTCGACCCGAGTGGAAAAGGATGGGGAGGCGCGGAGTTTGTTTGTCAATTTGGGGGCAGCGTATGCCAGGCAGGAGAGTCGCAGCACCTTGGTGGGAGGTGGGGCGAGGAGCGAAATGCTGGGTCTTTCAGTGGGAAATAATCGGCAGGAGTTTGATCAGCGGACCTTGCAGTGTCATGACGTGCCGAATACGTGGAGTGATCTGCTTTATAAAAATGCTTTGGATGACCGATCGAAATCGATTTTCAAGGGGTTAATTCGGGTCGCTCCGGGGGCGGCCAAGACGGACGCGTATCAAAATAACAGAAACCTTTTGCTCAACCCCGAGGCGGAGGCGGATTCGATGCCTGGACTGGAGATTTTGAATGACGATGTGCGCTGCACCCACGGGGCGACGACGGGTCAGATTGATCAAGACCAGCTTTTTTATCTGATGGCGCGGGGGATTGATCCTCGGACGGGGGCGCAACTTTTGGCACACGGTTTTTTTGAGGAGGTGATTGCCCGCTTGCCTGACCATAAAATCGGGGAAGCAGTCCGCGTGGCGGTGGCGGATAAGTTTGCCTCGATGCGCACTCGTGGGAGCCAAGTGGATTCAATCGAAAAGTCGGTTTCCCCTGCTCGGTTTCATCCGAGTGCTTTGCCGGAGGAGGAAACCTTGGACGTGCGGGCCCTGCAGGGATTAGGAAAATAGCGATGAGTCTTTCGCCCACCCAAGGTTGCGTCATTCCCGCCATTCCGATGAATGAGGCGGAGCGGCGGGCCGCCTTGGATGATTTAAAGTTGATCGATTCTCCCCAAGAGGAGCGCTTTGACCGGATCGTACAGTTGGCCCAACTCCTATTTCGCACCCCGATCGCCTATATCGCGCTGGTGGATAAGGACCGGCAGTGGTTTAAGTCGAAGGTGGGGATTGAGGCGAATGAGACGTCACGCAGCGTCTCCTTTTGTGGACACGCGATTTTGGAGGATAAAGCGATGGTGGTACCGGATGCGTTGCAGGATTACCGTTTTGCGGGCAATCCGATGGTTTTGGGTGAGCCCTTTATTCGGTTTTATGTGGGGCAACCGTTGCGGGGCCCCTCGGGACATAAAGTAGGGACCTTATGCTTGGCCGATCACGAGGCGAGAGAATTCGGGGAGCATGACCTGGCAATGCTGGGGCAAATTGGCAAGTTGGTGGAGAGGGAGTTTACCCTCCTCGATAAGATTCAGATGCAGATCGAGACGTTAAAAGCGAAAGAGGCGTTGGAGAAAAAAGGGCAGGAGCTAGAGAAAGCGGTGGCGGATCTTTCAGCGGAGAAACAGAATTCGGAGTTTCTGCTGACGAACATATTTCCAGGGAATGTGGCGAATGAGTTGCGGGCCAACGGAAAAGTCAAGGCGGTGGGGCATGAGAAGGCCACGGTGATGTTCTCTGATTTCAGCGATTTCACGGCGGTCGCGTCCACCTACAATCCAGCGGAGTTGGTCGAGGAGTTAAATCGGGCGTTTTGTTTGTTTGATGGGTTGAGTGCTCGGTACGGGGTGGAAAAACTGAAGACGATTGGGGATGGATATCTCTGTGTGGCGGGATTGCAGGGGGATCCAGTGGAAGCGGGTGGAAAGATGCTGAAGTTTGCCCAAGAAATCCTGGCCTTTGTCCTGAAGCGAAAAGGGGAGGTGGAGGCGAGTGGGAAAAAGTATTGGAACATTCGGATTGGCGTTCACTGCGGTCCGTTGGTGGCGGGGGTAGTGGGGGTGAAGCGAATGGCGTACGACATTTGGGGAGATACGGTGAACGTGGCGGCGCGGCTTCAGCAGGGGTCGGAGCCGGGGCGGATTAATGTATCGAAAGATTTTCGGGATTTGATGGGGGATCGAATCGAAGCCGAGTCCCGGGGGAAGATGCCGATGAAGCATCATGGTGAGATGGAGATGTTTTTTCTGCAGAAGGTGAAGTGATTTGCGCATGAGGCCAGGGGATCAGACGAAATTAACGCGGGAGGTGCCGGCGACGGCCATTCCGGCGGGATCCCCGCTCATTCTACCCAAGGATACGGAGGTGACGTTGACCCAGTCGTTGGGGGGAAGCCATACGGTGGCGGGGGCGTTTGGTTTGGCGCGAATTGAGGAGAAGGATCAGGACGCTTTGGGGTTGGCCTTGGTCAAGGTGGTGAGCGAGGCAGCGGAGACAAACGAACCCGCGGATGAGAAGAGGGTGTGGGACAAGTTGAAGGAGGTATTCGATCCTGAAATTCCGGTGAACGTGGTCGATTTGGGGCTGGTCTACAGCCTGGAGTTAAAGCCTTTGCCGGCGGGGGGGAGTCGAGCCGAGGTGAAGATGACGCTGACGGCGCCGGGTTGTGGCATGGGGCCGACGATTCAGGCGGATGCCAAGAGTAAGGTGATGTCGGTTCCGGGGGTGAAAGAGGCGGAGGTGGAGTTGGTCTGGGAACCGGCTTGGACGCAGTCGATGATCAGCGAGGCCGGAAAGATGAAGTTAGGGTGGGTGTAAAAGAGGAGAGTTGAAGTAGGCGAGCCAGCGGTTACGCGGTGGCGAGGAGGGAATCGAAATCGTTCAGAGAGTCGGGCATTTGGGGGGAGAAGTAGCGTTCGAAGTGGCTGACGACTCCGGAAATTCCGCAGGAGAGGAGGCCGAAGCGACGGCGAATACAACGGACGAGAAATGGGTTGAAACTATAAAAACCTGAAAATACTTTTTGATGGAATTCAGTCGTTTGGTTGGCCTGTTTGCAAAAGAGCAGAGCGTGGATCTCCGGACTATCGAAAAGAACAACCCAGTAGCGGGTGAGTTCGGGGTGGAAGATAGGAATAAAATCGATATCGGGGCAGTCCCGGGGAGGTTCTCCTTCCCCCCAAACGCGAACGGCATCCAATTTACGGGCGATGGCGCGGTAGTTTTTTTCTTGGCAGCGGAAGTTGTTGAAATGTTGGAAAGTAGAGATCAGCTCGCCGTCCGCGGTGTCATGGGCCAGATCCTCAATGGCATGACTGACCGCTAACATCGCCTCATGGTTGAAGATGTGATTGATATCGGAGGCCGGGATGGACTGAGTACGAGAGCCGCAAGGAGTACGACAATTTTTGGAGGTGCGGATGGAGCGGTGTTTTTTTACTTTTAGGTGGGGCTTGAGAAAGCTTTGGAACCGGCGACCCGAGTTATTTTCTTCTGAAGTACGACAAATCATATCATTTTCGAAAAGATTGGCACTGGCGGGTCGGGATGCAAGTCATGAGAGGGAAGTATCAGGAAAACTAACAGTTAGGGGGCGGGATTAGGAATGACGCGCTCGAGAAGTTTGGCGGAGGAGAGGACTCCTGGGACACCCGCACCGGGGTGGGTGCCAGCGCCGCAAAGAAAGAGGCCACGGACATCCTCGGACACGTTGTGGGGGCGAAACCAGGCACTTTGCGTGAGGATGGGTTCAAACTGGAAAGCGGAGCCAACGTGGGCATCGAGTCGCGATGCAAAATCCTTGGGGGTGAAGATCATTTTGCTGACAAGGTGTTTCCGAAGGTCAGGGACAATCGTTTTCTCGAGGGCAGCGAGAATACGGTCGGCATAATCTTCTTTCTCCTTTTCCCAATCGATCTGGTCGCCGGGAGTGCCAAGGTGAGGGACGGGAGAAAGAACATAAAAGCATTCGTGGCCCTTTGGGGCTAGGGATGGATCCGTCCGAGTGGGGGCGTGGAGATAGAGAGAGAAGTCTTCGGCGAGAATTCGGTTTTGGAAAATGTCGTCGAGAAGGCCTTTGTAGCGGGGCCCGAGCCAGATGGTGTGGTGAGCGAGGTCGGGGTAGGTGCGGTTGGTGCCGAAATAAATCAGAAAGAGGGACATACTGTAGCGCATTTTGTCTAATTTTCGGTCACTCCATTTCCGGCGGGCGGCGGCGGGAACTTTTTTCTGGTAGAAATTGGCCACGTCGGCATTGGAGACAACCACTTTTGCTCGGAGAATTTCGCCTGAGCGGAGGCGAACACCCGCGGCGGCGCCGTTTTCAACCAGCAGTTCATCCACGGGGGAGTTGAGGCGGAGTGTTCCGCCCAGATCCTCGAGGAGTTTGACGAGGGCATGAACGAGAGCGCCCGTTCCGCCCATGGCAAAGTGCACCCCCCACTCGCGTTCGAGGTAGTGAATCATGGCGTAGATCGAGGAGGATTGAAACGGGTTGCCCCCGACGAGAAGGGGGTGGAAGGAGAGGACTTCGCGGAGACGCTGGGCTTTGACGTGGCGGGAGGCCATTTGCCACACGGAGCGGTCGGAACGGAGCCGGATCAGATCCGGAGCGACCCGAAGCATGTCGGTGAAGGAGGAGAAGGGTTGGTCGGCCAGTTCGACGAAAGCTTTTTGGAAAATGGCGTGGGTTTCTCCGACAAAACGGCGGTAGCCCTCCAGGTCGTTGGGAAAGTGCTGGCGAACTTGGGCCTCCATTTCCGCTTGGTTCCCGGTGTATTCGAAGGATTGGCCATCGTGCCACGCGATTCGGTAAAAGGGTTTGCAGGGGACGATCTGGACGTAGTCGGAAGTTTTTTTACCCGCGAGAGCAAACAGCTCATCAAGAAGAAAAGGAGCGGTCAGGATGGTGGGACCGGCGTCGTAGGTGAATCCTTTATCGCGGAAGACCGAGGCGCGACCACCCGGTTGCTCGAGAGCCTCGAGGATAGTGACATCGTAGCCACGGGCTTGGAGTCGAACGGCGGAGGCGAGGCCTCCAAAGCCTGAGCCGATGACGATGGCGGGGGGGCGAATGGGCGCGATCATCGGACGGAGGGAATTAACGGATCGATGCCATCGAAAAAGAAATGCATCATCAGATATTGCCTCGTTTGCGTCATGGGGCAAGGGGTAGTCTGAGATTGGTTGGTAAATTTAATTCTTATTTTTTCCA
>CAMCFB010000044.1 GCA_945874125.1 Verrucomicrobia subdivision 6 bacterium
GATTGCCGAAAAGCATCTATCTCCGCTTCCGTCTCCCATGCGGATGTGGCCGCAGCTGCCCGCTCCGCCGCTCGTTCTGTCTAACCCCCTCTTGCCGCCCTCTCCTCTGGCAGGAGAATAAATCCCGTCCTTCGATCGCCGATCACCTCGCTCCGCTTGCCGCGGTGCATCCAGTGCCACATTCCAATCAAGGCACAAAAAAAGGCGTCCGTCCGATCCTCCACCGGCTTACTCCACTTTTCCCGTAGCAGACTCCTCGTTTCTTGATTGAGCTCAAGGCCTGGAAACCGCTGTTTCACTACTTTCCGCATCAACCCTTGCAATCGGGCGAACTCCCTCCTCCGTTCCGCCACACTTCCTCTTTTATACTTAATAATTCTCGGCAGTCCGAACATTCGAACCATCGCCGGATGCGGATACACCTCCGCCGCCGTTTTTTTTGCCCTCCCCACCTCCCATCCTAGCGAAAAACCTTTTCGGATCAGCAATCGAGCCACTCGGGTTGGACGAGGACACCGACTCGTATTCGCTGGATGACAGGCCGCGTGCTGCCGATGAAACATTCGGTGAGTCAACCGATCCACCGGCCTTGTTCCCGTTCGATTCGGGCAAACTAGCGGAGCATCCACCGTCATAAATATCCTCTCGTACCCCCGCCCTCTTTTTTTCACGAGTTCCAGCAATTCTCGATCTCCATGCGGATAGCCAAACCCCAGCACCTTTCCCTGATTCCCTTCTAACTCCAAACAGCAGACTCCGTCGCGCATCTTCTCCCCCCACGCCAAATCCACGCCGATGAGCAGTACCTTCACCGTCCAACTATTCCATCCACCCCATCATTGCAAAAGCCTCATTCACCAATCCCGTCTCGTCATGAAATTTCTCTTTGCTAGGATGCACTCTTATGGAATCTGGCTCTTTCTGGATCGCGTTTGGCCTGACCCTCTTCGCCGGCATGGCCACCGGTATTGGGAGCGTCATCGCCTTTGTCGCCAAAGAAACCAATCACCGCTTCCTTTCCATCTCCACGGGATTCTCCGCCGGGGTGATGCTTTACGTCTCCTTTGTCGAAATCCTGCAAAAAGGGGCAACCTCCCTGACGGAGGTGTACGGTCCCATCCAAGGAACTTGGATGAATGTGGGATTCTTCTTTTTTGGAATCCTCCTCGTCGGCTTGATCGATAACTTCATCCCCGAAAAACAAAATCCCCACGAGCAACCCACCCCCTCCGCCTTGGCTCCCCTTCACTCAGACCACCCCAAAGCCCAACACCAGAGCAAGCAAAAGCTGCTGCGGATGGCCCTCTTCACCGCCTTTGCTATCGCCCTGCACAACTTTCCCGAAGGACTCGCCACTTTTCTCGCCGCTTTAGAAAATCCTAAGATCGGGATCGCCATCGCCGTGGCCATCGCCCTTCACAACATTCCCGAAGGCATTAGCGTTTCCGTTCCCCTCTTCTACGCGACCGGAAGTCGAGCCAAGGCCTTTACCTACTCTTTCCTCAGCGGACTGGCCGAACCTGTCGGCGCGGCCATCGGTTACTTCGGCCTGCGGATCATCTTTGGCGGCGATATCCCCAGCCAGGTGATGGGCGCATGTTTTGCCGCCGTCGCCGGAATCATGGTCTATATCAGCTTGGATGAATTACTGCCCACCAGTCGCGCTTACGGCAAAGGGCACGACAGCCTCCTAGGCCTCGTCGCCGGCATGGCCGTCATGGCCCTCAGTCTTTTGCTGATGAAATAGGGGGCGACCCGCCCTCGCGACCCTACCCGATCCGATTCGATCCAAATAAACTTTGTAACGTCTCCGGAATCTCCACCTTTCCATCCCTCGTCTGATACGTTTCCACCAACGCAATGAACAGCCGCGCCAAGGCCGTGCCCGAACCATTCAACGTGTGACACGGGCGATTCTTTCCATCCGCCCCCTTAAACCTCAATCCCATCCGCCTCGCCTGAAAATCCATAAAGTTACTGCAGGACGAAACCTCCAGAAACTGACCCATCCCCGGCGCCCACACCTCCAAATCGTAACACCGCGCCGCCCCAAACCCGATATCCCCCGTGCACAGCTCAATCTTTCGGTAGTGCAATCCCAACTTTTGCAAGACCGACTCCGCCTGCCCACACAACTCCTCCAGCGCCTTCATCGACCGATCCGGATGCTCAATCCAAACTAACTCCACCTTATCAAACTGATGCATCCTGCCTAAGCCCCGAGTCTCCTTGCCCGCACTCCCCGCTTCCCGCCGAAAACAGGGGGTATAGGCCGCATACTTCTTCGGAAGATCCTTCTCCGTCAAAATCTCCTCCCGATGCAAATTGGTCACCGGCACCTCCGCCGTCGGCACCAAAAATAGCTCCCCTCCCTCCACCGCATACATGTCCTCCCGAAACTTGGGCAGCTGTCCCGTGCCCACCATACTCGCTTCTCGCACCAGATAGGGGGTCGACACCTCCGTATACCCGTGCTCCCCACTGTGAAGGTTTAACATCCAACTAATCAGACTTCTCTCCAACCGAGCCCCCGCTCCCCGATAAACCGCAAACCCACTTCCCGAAACTTTGGCCGAAGCCGCAAAATCCAATATCCCTAACGCCTCCCCCAAAGCCACATGATCCTTGGGCTGAAAATCAAACTTCTTTGGCTCCCCCCAAGTCGATACCACCGGATTGTCCGCCGCCGTGCTCCCCTGGGGACATCCTTCCCAGGGCAAATTCGGAATCGAAAGGAGTAAACCCTCCTGCTTCGCCTCCACCTCGGCCGCCAGTTTGTCCAACTCCGCAATTCGATCCGACTTCTCTTTCATCCCCGCCAAAAGATCATCCGCCGATTCCTTCTTTGCCTTCCGTGCCCCCACCTCCTTGCTGATCGCATTTCGTTCCGCCTTAAACTTTTCCACCTCTCCTAAAAGTTTCCGCCGCTCCTCATCCACCTGCAAAACCTTGTCTAAACCGTCCGCGGCCCCCTTTCCGCGGGTGAGCAAGCGTTGCCGGACAACCTCTGGCTCTTTTCGGATCCATCCAATATCCAACATCGATCCATTCAACCTATTCCCAGCCCATTCGTCGAGACTCGGCAAAGGCTTTGCCGTCCGCGAAAGAAACAGCTTTAACCTACCTGTGCCCAATCTCCCCTTTCGCGGTGCCGTCCTCGACCTCGGCTCCAATACCTTCAAGCTTCTGCTCGCCGAACAGGTCGGCCCTACCCTCCGAATTCACCACGAAAAAGCTTACCCCGTCCGCCTCGGCGAAGGAGTTGCCCTGACCCAGCGGATTCACCCTCTCGCCTGCCGCCGCGCTCTGCGCCAAATCACCACCCTGCACCGCAAGATTCGCGCCTTTCGCCCCGATCGGATGGTGGCCGTCGGTACCAGCACGCTGCGCCGTGCCACCAACTCCAAAACCTTCCTTCTTCCGGCCACCCGCATCCTCGGCCAAAAAATCACCATCTTGTCCGGCCAAGAAGAAGGGCGCTTGATTGCCCTCGCTGCCCGTGGCCTCTCCCCCACCCCCCACACCCGATTCCACATCGATCTGGGCGGCGGAAGCCTCGAAGTCATCGACTCCCTTCGTCCCAACCATCCAAAAATTGTTAGCCTGAACTTGGGTTGCGTCGCCGTTCGCGACACCCTCCTGCCCCATCACCCCCCCTCTCCCAACGAGTGGAAAAAAGCGGTCTCATCGATTCTTGGCTCCCTCCAGAAAATCCCCGCCCCTCACGGCCGCCCTCAAGCCACTTTTTCAGGTGGAACGGGACACGCCTACGCCTGCCTCCTCCGTCGCCGAAATATGAAAGCCAGGCGGTTGGAAGGCTTCTCTCTGTCCCTCCCCCAACTCAAGTCCCTTCTCTTACGTCTTCTCCCCCTTTCCCTCCCCAAACTTCGCGCTCTGCCCGGAATGCCGCGCGACCGCGCCTCCCTTGCCCTGCCCGCTTTTCTTGTTCTGCGGGCCACGATGGAAAGACTCAAACTTCGTTCCGTTCGCCTCACCACCCACGGTCTGCGCTACGGAGTGTGGCTGGCCCACCTCGCCCCCAGCCCCATCCGCCAGATCATTCGATGATTCCCGAATCACCTCTGATCCGAGAGGCCACCGCTTGGATGATCCAAATTGAAAAGGAACCCCAACACGTCCGACACGTCACCCTCTGGTCCACTTTTCTCTTTCGCAAACTTGCCTCCCTCCACCGCTTGCCCGAAACCGAACTAGAACTGCTCATCACCGCCTCACTGCTTCATGATATTGGCTGGTCGACCGCCACGGAAGAGCGACCCCACCATAAAGAGTCCGCCCGTCTCATCCGCGAACACCCCTGGAAAGACCTCTCTCGATCTCAAATCGAGTTTATTGCCCTGCTCGCCCGATATCACCGTAAAAGCGTTCCCTCCCCAACCCACCGCCGGTATGTAAACCTTCCCAAAACGAAAAAGAATCACCTGCATTACCTAGCCGGTATTCTTCGCGTCGCCGACGCCTTGGACCGTTCCCACTGCCAAAGTCTTCACCCCGGCGAACTTGAAATCCGTCCAGGAGTCTGCCTTCTTCACGTGACAGGCAAAGACACCGGGGAAGCTCAATTCGGCATCGAGCGTAAAGGGGACCTTTTCCAACAAGCTTTTGGGTGCAAGCCCTTCCTCAGGCCCATCTCCTAGCGGAATGGCACGCCGAGGCCTTTCTGCTTTACTCATTCGATGCGTTCCAAACAGTGGCGGCCTCAACTCATCGCCCTGGCCATCCTCGTTGCCTTTGTCGGCTTCTCCTACAGTTACGTCCGCTACTTTGTCCGCTCCCGCACCCACAGCGTAATCGTCTTTTTTGTTCCTGGCGCCAGCTCTGAGCTCCTCGCTCTCGCCCAGGCCCGCGACCCCAAACGTAATCTGACGGGGTTAGACCGCGCCGATTCGATGGCGTTTGTCGAAAGCCAATCCTCCGATCAACTTACGGGGGATGCCGCCGCCCTCGCCTCTTTCTTGGCCACGGGCCAGCCAAGCCCCGCGGGACGCCTCAGCCTCACCTACAATGGGAAACCAGCCGACACCCTGCTGTACGCAGCCCAGCGCCGTGGTCGTGCCGTCGGGGTTGTCTCCTCTGGACCCATCACCTCCCCTGGAGTCGCCGCGTTTTACTCCCATCAATCCGATGCCTCCGTCTCCTCCGCCATCGCGCAACAGCTTCTCGATACCACTCGGATCGATCTCATCCTCGGCGGGGGACGCGAGATCTTCACCGCCGAAAAGAAAGCCGGGCGTCGTGACCTTGAAAAAGAGGCCGAAAAATTGGACTATACCCTCGTCTTTGATCGGGCCGGTCTGGAAAACTTTCCGGCCTGGAATACCCGCCGGCTCCTCGGCCTCGTGGCCTCCGACAACCTGCCTCTCGCCACGGCTGGCGGAGAAGCCGGCACCATCCAACTGGCCGACCTGGTCCGCCGCTCCATTGAAACCTTAGCCTATAATTTACTCGGCTACTTTCTCGTGGTGGATCACCCCCTCGTCGCCGCCGCCGCAGGACAAAATCAGGCCGAACTCGCCGTCCGCCAGCTGCACGAGCTGGACCGGGCCGTGGAAACTGCACGAAAATACGCTGGAAAGAATACCCTCATTGTTGTCTATTGCCCTTACTCGGTCGGTGGTTTTCAGTTTTTGGAAAAATCAAAAGAAAAGTCCGCCTTCCGTCGCCTCTCCCCTCTCTCGTGGCACAATGGACCCGGTAAAAAAGGAGCTGATCCCACCGCTTTCACCACCGGACGCCCCGCCGTCTCATCCGCCGGCTTTGGCTGGGTTTGTGCCTACGGACGAGGCTCAGAAAAGATTTCCGGTATCATGAACCCAGGCGAACTTCACGCCATTTTGAGTCGCCAGCTCTGAACACGACCCAAATTCGCGACATTCTGGCGACTTACGGTCTTCGCCCTCTTCGCCAATTGGGCCAAAATTTTCTGGCCGAACCTGCTCTGGCCACGGTCATCGCCCACGCCCTGCCCAAATCGACCCGAGAGCCCGTCCAAGAGATCGGTCCCGGCCTCGGCGCACTCACTCGTGCTCTCCTCACCATCGGACACACGGTGGAAGCGTTTGAAATCGATCAGGGACTGATCTCTTGGCTTCGCCAATCGTTTCAAAATGAACCCCGCTTTCATCTGATCGAAGGAGACGCGCTGAAAACCCTTTCCCACCACCCCCCCCGTTCTCTGGTTTGCGGCAATCTCCCCTACTCCATCTCCACCCCTCTTCTCGTCCAACTCGCTCTTCGCTCACCACCCCCCGCGACCATCGTCGTCACCCTGCAAAAAGAGGTGGCCGACCGGTACGCCGCTCTTCCCCGAACTTCCGACTACGGCGCAGTCTCCGTGCTTCTCCAATCCGTTTTTCAAATTGAAAAGATTCGGCAACTTCCTCCCGAGGTTTTTTATCCACGTCCGCAGGTTGACTCGGCTGTCCTCCGCCTAACGCGCCATGCCGAAGTCCCGTCAAACCTCGAACCGTTTCACGCCTTCGTCAAAAAAGGCTTCTCCCAAAGGCGCAAGAAGCTGAAAAGCCTTCTTCCCGTCGATCTCGACCGTCGCGCCGAGGAGCTGAACCCAACCGAATGGCGCTCTCTCTATGAATCCACCCGACGAGAAGTTTGACCTGGTCGACCAGAACGATCGGGTCATCGGATCTGCCCCGCGTTCCGAAATCCATGCTCGCGGCCTGCTTCATCGCGCCGTTCACCTTTGGCTCTTTCATCCGGATGGACGCCTTCTTTTGCAAAAACGTTCCCTCGACAAAGACAGGGAACCCGGTCGCTGGACCTCCAGCGTCAGCGGTCACGTCAACGCGGGGGAGGAGTACGACGCCGCCATGCACCGCGAAATTCCTGAAGAGATCGGGGTCCCCTCCGCCACCTGCCAAGAGCTTTCGAAAATCAAATACTTTCCCGCCTGCCCAGAGACCGACCAGGAGTTCGTTTGGCTCTACCGCGCGACTCATCCCGGCCCCTTTCAACCCGATCCGCACGAGGTAGACTCACTGGAGTGGTTTACGCCAACCCAAATTGACCAAATGCTGATTCGTCATCCCTCTGACTTCTCCTCCTGCCTGATCTACTTATGGAACCAGCGCCCCCCATGAACCAACTCCAAGGAAAATCAGCCGTCGTCGTCGGCGGGGGAATCGGTGGCTTGGCCACCGCCTTGCGCCTGCGCCTAGCGGGCGCTCGCGTGGCTCTTCTCGAAAAAAACCCCTCCGTCGGCGGAAAAGTTGCGGAGAGGAGGGTCAACGGCTTTCGCTGGGACCTCGGCCCCTCTCTCTTGACGATGCCACCGATCCTCGATCGCCTCTTCACCGATCTAGGGGAAAAAAGAGAGGACCACCTCACCCTCCGGCCTCTCTCCCCTACCTGCCGATACCGGTGGGCCGATGGCTACCAATTTGACGAAAATGAGTTCTTCTGGTCGCGACCCGACTCCGCCCGGCTCCTTCGCCACGCCCAAGGGCTCTACAACCTTTCTTCATCCGCTTTTTTAGAAAGTGATCCCTCCGAGCTTTGGAAAAAAGTTCTCAATCCCGCTCTCCTCCCGCTCCTGCGCTTTCTTCCCGCCATGAGCCCCTTTCGCTCCCTCGCCTCTGCCTCCCGACACTTTTACTCCGATCCCCACCTCCAACAATTTCTCCAGCGCTTCGCCACCTACAACGGCAGCGACCCCGAACTCACCCCTGCCACCTTTGCCGTTATCCCCTACGTCCAAGCCCACTTGGGTGGTTGGTTCATCGAGGGCGGAATTCGTCGGTTGGCCGAAGCCCTGCTGAAACTAGCGGAAAAGCATGGCGTCGAAATTCACACCTCGGCCGAGGTAATTTCGATCGAATCGTCCGGCGTCACCCTCACCTCAGGCCAAAACTTTCCGGCCGATCTCATTTTCCACAACGGCGATGTTTTAGGTGCCTACCAGAAGCTGATTCGCCACCCCCGCGCGGCAGAGTTCGCCCAAAAGATGGCCAAACCCCAACGAGCCATTTCAGGCTTTGTCGTCCTGCTGGGCGTAAAAGGCCAAGATCCC
>CAMCFB010000045.1 GCA_945874125.1 Verrucomicrobia subdivision 6 bacterium
TCCTCCACAATCGCCCCGGTAAAGATTTCCGTGCCGTTGAACTCCCGGCGCAACTTGGGCTGAATGGTGCGAATCTCCTTCGGAACAACCCGGCCAGGCAACTCCACTCCCATCGGCCAGTTTCCTGTTCCTTTGAGCGTCAGGGTCCACGTGACCGGCTCCCCCTCCCCCACCTGCTCCGGCACCAGCTTCGACTCCAGGGCAAATTGCCCCACCGCACCTTGAAAGCCCGCCGGCGGGTTGGGTGGTAAAGCCTCCACATTCAGCGGTACCGGGGCCGCCACCGCTTCCACTTCAACCGAGCCTGGGGCCGTAAAGAAAAAAGATCTGCCCCCCGCCGCTGTATCGATATCCAGCTTCTGCCGAATCGAGGGCAACTCAAATAGTCCCGCCTTCGGCACCATCGCGCGCGTGTGGAACTGCAGCCCCTGATTTCCTCCCGGTCCGATCTGTTGACCCCGATCCCACGCCTCGGCGGTAAAGTTTTGCACGTCCCACAACGGTGTCGTCTTGATCCGACCACTCCGATTTCCCGTCATCACCACCCGATAATTCACATCGAATACTTCCCCCACATAGGGACGCCGAGGCTCTGCCTCCGCCATCGCCTGCACCGCATCCGGCGGAACAACTTGGCTGCCCGGGTTCGGCGTCTGATTTTGGAATGGGTTCGGAGGGAAAGGGAAATTCGGGGAGAACGGATTGGCCTGCCGCGGTTGATTGGCCGCGGCGGCGGTTACGTCCAGCGTGAGGCTGGGCACGCTCATTCGGCCCTTATCCGTCATGACCTCGAAAGACGGAATTTGGACTCGTCCATTCCGCTCCGCCTGCACGGTATAACTTAAGGTGGTGGAGGAGCTGGCCTGAAAATTGATCATGGAGAAACTGGTCGCTCTTCCCGCCGTTCCCGAAAACTGCAGGCCCGAGACCTTGGGCAAATTCACCTCCCCCTTGGGGGCGCAATCGGTGAAAACCAGATCAAACTGAACCGCCGCTTGGGGCGGAATCTGCCCCGGATTACTCCAAGCCACACTCTGCCCGTGAGCACCTGCCGAGGAGATCCATCCAAGGATCGCGATGAGATAAAGATTTTTCATGGCCGTTACCACGGTTTGGCGTTCGAAGAGGGGGAAGGCCGTTGATCCTTGGGCTGTAACCTCTGCTGAAGCAAGGCCGGACTATCCGATTGGCGCACCTGTTCCAAGCGCGCGTTTGCCTCCACCGTATAGGCATCCCCCGACTCCTCCTGCTTCTTTTTTCCCGAGCCGCCTCCCACCACTCTCATCCCCGCGGGAGCCTCTTTCTCCTTTTTGTCGCCACTCTTTCCGCCCTGTGCCATCCCCTTGCCCTCCTCTTTTTTGCCGTCCGGCTTTTTCTCTTCCCCTAGCCCACCAAACCCTGCCGACTCATCCTGCACTGCCGCCAAATCCTCCTCCCGAGACCTCTCCTTCATCTTTCCCTCTCCCTCCTTGCTGTTACTAAAATTCTTCACTTCGTTTGGATCTTTTCCCTTCCCCTTACTCTCCCTCTGTTCCTTCCCCTGCTCGCC
The DNA here is from genome assembly GCA_945874125.1 of Verrucomicrobia subdivision 6 bacterium. Classification (GTDB taxonomy): domain Bacteria; phylum Verrucomicrobiota; class Verrucomicrobiia; order Methylacidiphilales; family Verrucolacustridaceae; genus Verrucolacustris. The sequence continues at coordinate 1,550 of CAMCFB010000045.1, forward strand.
ATTGCCATCCGTGCCTTCCTCTCCCTCATTCCCCGACTCATCCCCTGACTTCCCCTTTTTTTCACCTTTTTTTCCTTGGCCCGATGAGGGCGGGCTTTGGGATTCCCCTTCACCCCCATTTTCACACTTCTCCTCCGACTTTTCCCCCTCCCCTTTTTGTGGCTCTTTTTTGTCACCCTTTTGGTTCTGCTTCTTTTTGTCCTTCGAATCTTTTTTGGAGCTCTTCTTGTCCTGCGACGGCGGGGGCGGCGGGGGCTGCAATTTCTTTAACTCTTCTCGTAAACGAGGCCAATCCGCCGCTCGTGGATCCAACCTCTCCCCCTCATCCACTCCCGCCAGCGCGTCCCCCACCATATTCCGCCACGGCTCTTGTGGATCTGGGGACTCCTTGCTGGGCGCATTCAATCTCTCGACCGCATCTGGGCGTCGGCCAAATTGCAAAGTTTCCTCGGCGATGCCTGCGTACGCCTGCGCCGGCCTCTCGCTTTTCTCCGCCAAGGCCGCCACCGCACGGGACAACCCCGCGGCCGAGTCCGCTTGGCCCGCTGGATCGGGAGAAAGGGCTCCTTGCGCTCGCCCAGCAGTGATCACAAGCAGTGCTAAAACTTTCCATCTGCTCATGCGAGTGCCCCTGCCGCTTTCTCCTTCGAAACCAATTTTGTCTTCTTCTTGATCACTGGAGGCAAAGCACTCCCTCCCTCTACGACCGTGCCCATCGCGACTCTCCGCCTCCCCGGCAGAACGGGCATCTCCAGCGCAAGGCTGGCCGCCAGCAGAAAAACCGCTGGAGCCAAAAACCACTGGAACCGCTCGGCCTGTCGCGCTTCCCTCGTTTTCGAAAATTCCCCTGCCTCTCCTTGGTCAATCGTCTCCTGCAAAATCTCCTGCACATCCACCCAGTTCGAAGCTTCCCGGTATATTCCGCCCGTCTCTGTCGCCAATGCCTCCAGCGTGGAGGGCTCTAGCCGAGTCAAAACGGCGGCGCCCCTACTATCCTTCATCACTCCGCCTTGGGGATCAGGCAAAAGCGCCCCGGCAGAGGTACCAATGCCCAGCCCAATGATTTTTACCTTTTTCTTTTTCAACTCCTCCAGCGCGGCTCTCCAGCCGGGGTCGTGTGCCTCGCCATCGCTCAACACAATCAGAAAACGATCGGCCGCCGAGCTTTGCCCAAACGCCTCCCCCGCCACCCGCAACATTCCCGCGTAGTCGGTCCCTGCTTGGGGCAGATACGACGGGTCTAAACCAGGGAGAATATCCCGTAACACCTCATAGTCGGAACTCAGCGGCACCTGCAAAAAGGAGGTGCCCGCAAAAACGGCCAAACCCACCCGCTCGCCCTGTAACTCATCCAGCAAATTTCCGATGAGCAACTTGGCCCGAGCCAATCGCGTGGGCTTCACATCATCCGCCAACATGCTGGCCGACAAGTCCAGCGCCAGGAGGACCTCCCGCGACTGGTCAAAAACCGTCTCCTCTAAATTTCCCCACTGCGGTCGGGCCAGCGCCACCAGAGCCAGCATCGTTCCCATCGCCAGCCAGTAGCCACCCCTTCGGCGAGTGGCCCCAGGTCGATCCACCACTGCCCGCGCCCCCGCCCACCGTCGCAAGATCTTCGGCAAAGCTAGCGACCCTCCCTGCCCAACCTTCCCCCGAAAGATCAGCCAACACCAAAAGGGAACCGTCGGGACCAACAAAAGAACCCACGGCTCTTCCCAGAGAATTCCAAAAAGCCTCATGCCGCTCTCCCCCATCTTCCGGGCCTAGCCCAAGCCAATCCCCCAAAAAAAGCCACTACCCCCGGCCCCACCCATGCAAAGAACCACTCGTGCGCCCGCAACTGCGCCTTGGCGCTAAACTCAATCCTTTGCCTCTTATCGATCTCGCTGAAGGCTGCTTCCGCCGTCCCTAAATCCATCGCCCGAAAAAATTTCCCCCCCGTAGTCTCCGCGATCCTTTGTAAGGTATCCTCGTCCAAATCAGAAATCGCCTGCCGATACCCTAACTTCCGCCCCGCATTGTCGATGACAGGCATCGGCACAACTCCAGGTCGCCCCGCCCCAATGGTGTAGACCGGAATTCCCTTCTTTTTCGCCAGCTCCGCCGCCTGTCGAGGCGCCAACACTCCGCTATTGTTGGAGCCGTCCGTCAGAAGAATGATGAACGCCCCTTTTCTCTGCCCTTCTTTTTCTTTGTCCGTCTGCTCCAGTCGCGATACCGCTAATCCCAACCCGTCCCCCACCGCCGTCGCATCCTCCACCAGCCCCACCCGCAACCGCTGAATCTGCCGAGCCAACCACTCGTGATCGAAGGTCAGCGGCGAAAGGGTGTAGGCCCGACCCCCATAGATCACCACTCCAATTCGGTCGGTCGGCCTCTTCGAAATAAATGCTTCGATGATCGGCTGAATCGCCTGCAGCCGATTGATTCTTCCCGTCGGCCCCTCGTAATCCTCCGCCAACATGCTGGGCGATAAGTCGATCGCTAAAACAATATCGTACCCTTTTTGCCTGACCTGTTTTTTCTCCTCCAACTGCTGTGGCCGCGCCAACCCCACAATCAAAAGCGCCAGCCCCAGGCCGGCCAGGATGGATGGGCCTCTCCCCAGAGAAATCGCGGGTGCTCCCGCCCACCGAGCCACCCGCGGGATTACCAAAACAGGCCGCGACCGCCGACTTCTCCACCAAACGGCCAGCGGAATGAGCAAAAGCGCCAGCAACCAGTAAGGATCCGCCAGCGTCCAACCGCCCGGCAAAAGAGTCGGGCTCACTTTCGCGCCCCCTGCATTCTTCGACGGAAAAAAGTCACCATCGGGTCAAGCAGATCTCCCTCCGTGCCAGCGGTCAATCTTTGGAGTGGGCTGGGAAACCACTCCTGCCACGCGGCCTCGCGCTCTGCCACCCATCGGGCATGCCTTTGTTGACTGTCTTTCGTCCCCATATCAAAGGCCAGCACCTCGCCCGATTCAGGATCCACCGCCGGCAGAATTCCCAACGACGGCAACTGAATATCCCAAGGGTCGTCCACCCTCACCCCGATCATCTCATACCGCTTGCGCAGCGCCGCCCAGCCGGGGCCGACCGGCCGCGGCGGAAAATCTCCCAGCCACAAGACAATGCTGTGCTTCGGGAACGCATGAAAAAAAAGTTTCCACTCCAACGAGGCTTCCGGCCCGTCCTCGAGCTTCGGAATCGGTTGCCCCAGCAACGTCGCCGCCGTTCGGACAATGTTCACCCGCCCCCGCACCGGCTGCCGTACGTGATGGCCCGCGGGGGTGGCGTGCCAAAATCCGACCCGGTCCCGGTTCCCCGCCGCGGTCAGGGCAAAGAGCCCGGCCAACTCCAGCAGCGCCTCCCGCTTCGTTCGTTGCCCGGAACCAAATTGGAGTGCGGGGGTATCCTCGAAGAGAATGACCACGGTCAACTCTCTCTCCTCAATAAATTTTTTCCGGTAGAGCTCCCCCAGTCGGGCCGAAACATTCCAATCCACATCCCGCACATCGTCCCCATACTCATACTTCACCACCTGATCGAATTCGCGCCCTCTCCCGCGAAATGCGGACCGATACTCTCCCCCCAAAAACGAATCGGCCGCCATCCGCACCCGCCACTCCAACTTGCGGAGCAGAGCCAGCGGGGCTTTTCGGGCCATTTCCCCGGGCGCGGTTGCCGTACTCATACTCACCGTCCGCTCCCCCCCTCCTTAATGCCCCGCCGGGACGGGAATCCGCTCGAGCACTCCCTTTAAAATCTGGTCGGTCGTCGTTTCCTCCGCTTCCGCTTCATAGGTCAATCCCACGCGATGTCGCAACGCATCCAAAAATACATTTTGCACGACCTCCGGGGTGGCGTGATTCATGCCATGCAACCAGGCGAGGGCCCGCGCTGATTGAACTAAGGCCAGGGAAGCACGCGGGCTGGCCCCGTAGGAAAGGACTTTCCCTCCGTTGCCCGTCGCCGCCGCGGCCGCGCGCGTCTCTCGGACCAGGGCCAACATGTAAGCCTGCAACGGTGGGCTGAGGTAAACTTCGTCCACCTTGGCTCGCATCTGGAGCAACTCCTCCCCCGACGACACCGCCAAGAGTTTCGGCTGGATGCTCAGCTGCCCCCACCTTTCCATCATGGCCCGCTCCTCCTGCTCCGACGGGTAGTCGACCAAGATTTTAAAAAGAAACCGGTCGGTCTGGGCCTCCGGGAGCGGATAAGTTCCCTCCTGCTCCAACGGATTTTGGGTGGCCATGACCAAAAAAGGTTTGGGCAAATGGTGGGTCTCCCCTCCGATGGTGACCTGCCGCTCCTGCATCGCCTCGAGCAAGGCGCTCTGCACCTTGGCGGGGGCACGATTAATTTCATCCGCCAAAACTAAATTCGCGAAGACGGGGCCTTGATGAACCCGAAAGGTTCCTTCCTTGGGTTGAAAGACCATCGTCCCAACCACATCACTCGGCAAAAGATCGGGCGTAAATTGAATGCGTTCAAAATCTAAACCCATGGCTGAACCCAGACTTTTGATCAGGAGGGTTTTGGCCAACCCGGGCAGTCCTTCCAGCAAAACGTGCCCGTTGGCTAAAAGCGCCACCAAAAGGCGCTCAATCACCTCGTCCTGGCCAATGATGGCCTTTTGCACCTCTCCCCGAATCCGTGCCGCCCACTCTTTGCCATTCGTCATAAATCAAAAATCCTCCTTCATCCTAATATCCCCAACCCTTCGCCATATTTCAACCCCCATGAAAGCCGCCTTGGACGGGAGCTAAGGAGCCGAAAAAAACACCGCCCCTTTTTCCAGTCTCTCCAGTTTGACCCCCGCGGCCCCTGGAAAAAGTTTTGCCTGCTGCAGCAGGCTCTCCACCCACTGGTTCCAGGTGCTTAAAACCAGCACCGGCGGAAGGGGTAGCTTCCCTAGGCTGGCTTCGACCCGATAAATATCCTCCCCTTTTTCCGACCGACTAAAGATGAGCTGGTGGCGCAACCGGAGGGTTTGTCCCAGCCATCGTCCCGCCCGTTCCAGAATCATTCCCCCGTCGACAAATTGAATCTGCCAACCCACCACGCTCACTGCCAAAACATCCGTCACGGTCATCGGGGCAAACCTCAATCGGCGGCTCCACCAGGAGTTGACCTCCCCATCCGTCAGCCGAATCTCGGGCGGCAACGGCTCCTGCAATCCCGCCTGAATCCAAATGAGATCCTCCAGCGTTTTCTCCGCCGCCCCCTCGCCGATAGGGAGTGGCTCCGGCACGGCCACCGCCAAAACTCCTGCCCGGGCGACGAGAGCAAAAAGTATCATTCCCGCCAAGGTCCAGGCCGCTCCTTTCCACCAAGCGCGATGCCGCATCAACTCCACCACCCCATGATAAAGAAAACTCAATCCAAGAAATGCCCCCCCCAGGAGCAAGGCCAAACTGGCTAAAAAAATTCCTTGGCTGAAAAGAATCGGCGACACCGCCGGGATTTCGATCGTTTCCAAAAACGCGGTCTTGGCCGCTCCCTGCCGGGCAAATCGCTCCTGCTCCCACTCGGGTGGCTCGAACCAGCGCCCCTCAAACTTTTTTTTGCCCGCTCGGTGCTGCTCCTCCTCCACTCGCCAGGGCGAGGCCAGTTTCTCGACCTCCTCCGCTCTCTCCGGAAACTCTTTCGCCAACGCATCGAAGGCCGCCACCTGCTGAGCCAACTCCGCCAACGTGTAATTCTTTTTCGGTACATACGCCTGCGGCGCAGCCTTCTCCACCGCCGCCGAAAAAGCGGCCTCTGCTTTAGCCAGGGCCTCTGGATCCTCCGGATTGGGCAACTTGTCCAACCTCTCCTTCCAAATCTCCAGCTCCCTTTGCAACGGCTCGGCCAGGGCCGGATGCTTCGCCTTCGCCTCCAGAAAGGCATTGATAGCGGCCACCGCCTCTTCCCGAGTCAACTCCTGCTCGACCAGAGGAGTGGCAGGTAATTTGGCCAATATTATCTCTTTTTCCACCTCGCGAACGGTTCCGTCCATCTCCTGATAGGATATTTTTTTCCCCGCCTCCCGAGCCTCTTGGACCGAAACCATCTCAACCCCTGCCTCTCGTTGTAAAATCAATATCTCGGCCTGTCCAAGGCTGGCCCAGACCAAGCTGGCCCAAAGCCAGCCGAACCCAAACCGATCGATCAAGAAGACAGCTTTCGAGCGGCCTGGGCGATGTCCTTCGGTCCCATCCCGAAATGTTCATACAGCTCCCGCGCGCTGTAGGCCGATCGCCCAAACTCACCCTTCATGCCAATAGCCGCCGTCTTCAAGGCCACACCCTGAATCGCCAGCGCATGAACCAACATCGCCCCCATGCCTCCCACGATTTGATGATCCTCCACCGTCACCAATCG
>CAMCFB010000046.1 GCA_945874125.1 Verrucomicrobia subdivision 6 bacterium
GGCTCCGCCGCCTTGGGCGCCGCTTCCGGTGCCGGCGTGGGTGCGGGTGTAGCTGCTGGGGCAGGGGAAGCAGCCGGCGAGGGTGCTACTGAAAGCCGGCCAGTCGACTCTTGGCTCTGGGCGCAAAAAGCCGTCACAAAAATTATCCCACCCGCAATAGCCAAAATAAAGCGCATCTGCCTAAGAATGAAATCACTGCATGCCAAGGCGAGATGTCTAGTGTGACAATTCAGAGTAGATGCCAACTAGATACGAATAACTCCCAATAAAAACCTTATCACTGGTAGGGCGCATCATCCCTGATGCGCCGGTTCAACACCCCAAAATCTCACGCCAAAGCCAGATGGAACCCTCGGTTTTGGAGGGACTTGGCCGCAAACTCAAGACAAGCAAGTAGATCGTCCCTTTCAAGATCGGGAAAATTCCTCAATACATCTTCAATCGAATCCCCTCCCGCCAGATACTCCAACAAAGACTCTACGGGGTACCGAAGCCCCCGCACGGTAGGCTTGCCGTGGCAAATGTCGGGACGGATGGTGATGCGGTCCAGCAGACTCATCCACTATTAGAAACTGATAACCCCCCTTGTCAATGCGCCCGCCCAACCCAAAATCTCCCCACCGGTAGGGCGCAGATTATCCACACTTAGGTAGGATTGCCTTTGCAAGGCAACCGCAGTCAAAAAATCCACGCGTCAGCGTGTCCCGCAACTGCGGGGCCTGAATCTAAAAACCCTGCGAAGATCAGCGAGGTTTACCGAGACCGAGCGAAGCAGGGCAGCGTTGACTTTCCTCCACGTAGTGGCAATTTACCATCATGGTAAAAACTCAAGTTCAGTTCCCTGACCATCTTTACCGCGAGGCTAAGAGAGTGGCTGTAGAGCAGGAGATGAGTTTTGCGGAAGTTGTCCGTCGCGGCCTTGAGATCGCGGTTCAGGGATATCCTCCTGGAAGGGCGGCAGGGAAGGCCTGGACCCTCCCTTCGGCCAGGCGTTTGGGTCGTGCGAGGCTTTTGGAGAAGGATTGGGCCCTAGCTTCCCGCGATTCTGCGTGATCAGTTTCGACACAAATATCGTTGTTCACGCGGCCAATGCGGATTCCGTGGATTCGGCTCAAGCTCGTGCGTTCCTCGAAAAAACGGGTCAACGGAAAGACGTGGTCATTTGTGAGCTGATGCTCGTCGAGGTTTTCCTCAAGCTCTGCAATCATAAGATTTTTTCAAATCCGCTCTCGTCAACTGAATCGTGGGACTTTTGCGATCGACTCCGGAGGAATAGGAACTGGCGTGTGGTGGAGGCCGCCCCCGTCATGGACAAGGTTTGGAAACTTTCCCGGGAGAGATCATTTCCTTTTCGCCGGATCATCGATCTGCGACTGGGCCTCACCCTTCGGCACTTTCGTGTTGAAGAATTTGCCACCACCAATGGCAAAGATTTCCAGTCGATCGGATTCCGACGCGTCTGGAACCCACTGACAAAAAAATAAGTTTGGGCTGATCACGAGTAAGCCGCAGATTATCCACACTTAGGTAGGGTTGCCTTTGTAAGGCAACCGCAGCCAAAAATCCCCGCGTCAGCGGGTCCGCATCCTTAACCCCTGAGCCCCATAACCCCTTCATCCCTAAATCTGCCAACCCTGCGAAGCTCAGCGAGCTTGGCGAGACTGAGCGTAGCAGGGCCAACCCGCAATGGTGTCGCGTCCGGGCCCGCCCCGACTCCTGTCGGGGCTAAAACCTCCAATTCATCTCAAACTCGACCGCTTGGGTGTAAAAATTCTGCATCGTGTAGCCCCCAAAATCGGGACTGAGTACCCCATCGACCCGATACGCGATCGACACATCGAATCCTGGAGCCACTTGGTAACCGCAACCAAGAAAAGCTTCCCATGCCCCCATGAAGTTCGACTGATTAAAATCCCCCTGATAGTTGATCGTGCCCGATATCGTGCTGACGGTGAGCTTTTGGAACATTCCTCCTCCGCCCGCACCCACAAACGGTCGCCATCCATCCCCGATCGGATAAGAAAACTCGACGTTCACCATCAATGGCACTTGTAGGAGATATCCATCCGCATCCAACTTCATCGTTCCATTCAGATTGGGATTTCCACCAACCCCCGTAAAAGTTCCGTTTCCGCTGATGGTGTACGACTCGACCGTGTTGTAAATACACCCTGTTTCAAACTCAAAATTGATCCACTGGTTCAGGCGGTATCCTGGGGCAAAATCGAAACGGAAGCCTGGATTAAAACCGATCGACTCATAACTAACCGTTCCATTGAACTGTACCTGGTTCGAAAAGAGGGGATTGATGTTCGACTGAGGATAATCTCGAGCATCCCGCTGGGCGACCGACATGTCGGAGTTAACCGTGCCACCAAATGCAATTCGCAATCCTGGCCCCGGACCCGTGACCGGCTGCGCCTGCACATCGGTCAACTCCAACCGCTGCGCCAGCAGATTCGATCCACAAAAAAATATCATGATCAATACCAACCCTGCGAAGCTCAGCGAGCCGGCCGAGACTGAGCGAAGCAGGGCCGATCTCACTTTCCCACTTTTACACCTTCTCACCTTCATACATTCACACCTTGTCTCAAAACCGAATCGTGACCGTCCCCATAATCGACATCGACGGGACCGACTGTCCTGCGATCGAATTTAGGTAGCGAAACTGAACATCCACCATCAGGTCGGGCTCTCCCGGATTGATCTGAATTCCGCCAAACCCTTGGTAGGCGGAAAGAGTTTGGCTGCGGGTCACATCATTTGGGGATCCCGTGATAAAAACTTGGCGAAAAATTCCGCCCATTCCGCCTCCGGCAACCAAGCGAATGCGAGTTGCTCCAAGGGGATCAGTTCGAAAAACAAAATTTCCCATCATAGGAACCTGGAAAAGCTGAACGTTTGTCACCTGGGTTAAGTCGGTCGCCGTCAGCCCATCGGTTTGGTTTGAGTAGACCGAATTGTAGAGCAGTCCGCCCTCAATCTCGAAAGCGATGTTGTCGTGAAACTGTGCGCCCAGCATCACCCCCGTGGCAAAGCCCGGTGACATCGTTACATCACTCGATATGCCGAAATCTGGATAATCCACATTCGTGATAAAACTTAATCCCACGCCCGTTCGAACATAGAAAGGGGTAAGACCTGAAGCCGAACTGTCTGCGGGTGAGGTCCCTTCGGTTGTTTTTTGCCCGGGCAAGGGGGCGTCCACGATCTCATCCGCAGGATTTTTGCCGTAAGCTGGATTTTGCGCGTATGGGTTGGGGCCCATCGCATCCTGGACGGCCCAATCTGTCCCCCACGCCTTCGTTCCCAACGGTGCTTCCTGTTGGGCAAATAATCCTGCGCTCCCTGAAAAGAGTGCAGTCGCACCTAAAAGCGCCGTGAAAACACCCCTTGCCATAGGTCGCACCTTGAGGAGTCCATACACCCCCCGCAACCGCTTGTTGTGCAGAAAATTAAGAACTTGTGAAAAGTCATCGAACTGTCACCACAAGTTATTGAAACCAAGTTCACAAGATATAGTGTTCCAGCCGGCTATTCCCTTTGGTTCCTCATCTTTTCCAGCAAAAAAGAGGGAGTGATTCAGCTGTTACGAAAAGCCTCTCTGCGCCAATGGGCACCTCTTTTTTTATTTCCGTTTTTTCTTTGTATCCCCCAATCCTTCTCACAAGGCGTTGGGGGAGTCCGCGGCCAAGTGGTTGACTCTGACTTTGGTCAACCCATTGCTCGTGCCTCCGTTGTCCTAACCGACACACCATTCGGTGCGATGACTGACGATCAGGGCAATTTTACCATCAGTGGGGTTCCCTCAGGGGCCTACACGCTCAGTGTTCGCAGTAGTGGTTATTTACCCAAGTTAACTCCTGGAGTCGCCATCGCTGCGGGTTCGTTTAATGACCTACGCATCGAGACCATCGCCGAAGTGGAGGAGATGGAGGAGCTGGTCGTGCCGGGAGAACTGGAAAAAACCTCCGAAGTCGGCCTGTTGGCCGAACGCCAAGAGGCCACCGCCGTGCTGGATACGATCGGAGCGGATCTCATCTCCCGACTCGGGGCTTCCACTGCCGGCCAAGCCCTCAAGTCGATGGTCGGCACCTCCGTGGTGGACGGGAAATACGTGGTCGTGCGTGGTCTTTCCGACCGATACGTGAATACACTTCTCAACGGCGGGCGTTTGCCGACCTCTGACCCCGATAAACGGGCCGTGAACGTCGACCTCTTTCCCGGATCTGTTCTCCAAAGCATCAATACCTCAAAAACCTTTACCCCTGACCAAGCGGGTGACTTTACCGGGGGTAGTGTCGACATCCGCACCAAGCAGTTTCCCGAAAAACCCTCTTTTGGCATGTCGGTGGCGGTTGAGTATAATAGCCAAGCCACCTTTAATCCCGACTACCTGACCTATGAGGGAGGCGGAACCGGTCCATTTGGATTTAGAGCCAACCAGCGGCAGATTCCTGAAAGTGTTCTGAATGACCCGGTTCTATCCTCCTTGCCTGCGGCCAACCCAGAAACTCTCGACATCACCAACCCTGGGGATCTGGAAATTGCCCAAAATATTAATGACGCCCAAATCCAGCTCTCTCCCGTGGCAGCGGCTAAACGGGAAGCTCCCGGCCCCAACTACAGCGTCAACCTGCAAGGTGGTGACTCCGTAGAGTTTGGTCCGGACCAGTTTTTTGGTGCCTTTGGAGCTTTTAGCTATAAGCGGGAGTACTCTTATCTTCCCGCAGCCACGCGTGCCAATTATGAGACGCAAAATTCTCTCGCGGGGTTCCAGCTGATTCCCACCCTCGTTCTTTCTGACGACAAAGGCACCGAAGACGTGCTCTGGGGAACCCTTTTGGGGTTGGGTTACCAACCCGAAAAAGATCAAAAAATCTCGATGAACATCCTGTTCAACGAGCAGGCCAGCGATGTGACCGATTTTCAGACTTCCGATTCCTGGTTCCAGCGCAATCCAGCCAATGGGCAACAAGCCCAGTTCACCACGCTTCAATATGGTGAACGGCAGTTAGCCTACCTACAAGCGGCTGGGGAGCACGTGGTCAAGCCCCTGCGGCGGATGAAGATCGACTGGGTGGGTAGTCTAGGCCAAGCGAAGCTGAACGAGCCCGATCAAAGGCTTTTCCAAAGCATGTACCTGACCAACAGTGGCGTTTATACACCCTTTACCGGCGCCGGCGGAGACGACCCCACTTTCACCCAGAGCAGCTCCCCCCTCCAGCGATACTCTCGAGAGCTATCCGAGGACAGCTACAACGCGATCGTCAATTTCTCCGTACCTTTTTTTGATGACCCCAAAGAGTCAGCCAATCCCAGTAAATTTAAAACCGGTTTTTACTTGGACAACTCCCAGCGCTCTTACAACCAATCGCTCTTCGACTACCGATATGGGGACTCTGGTGATCCGCCCCAATATGGAACCTTTGGCGGGGCGGGCGACCCCACGGGCGGGCTGACCTGGGGGGAAGTTTTTCTAAATCAGGACCGCTCCGGCCTAGTGAACCCCACCGGGGCCTTGGGTAACGAGCGCCCCTTGTCTTGGTCCCTCTTTAACGCCACGGCGAATGGTGGCTCCTTCTACAACGCCAGCCAGCAGGTCATCGCTTCTTATGTCATGACCGAGCTCAAACTATTTCCTCAGCTCACCCTTACCGGAGGAGCCCGCTTTGAAAATACCAACATCAAGGTCGATGGAGAGGAGTCCCTTCTCTTTCCCGACCCGAACGTGAAAATCCAGCAACTCGACCTGCTACCGGCGGTGGGGGCCACCTTTCAGTTGATGCAGGATGTCAACCTTCGCTTCGCTTGGTCGCAGACACTGGCGCGCCCATCCTTTAAGGAGATGGGGCCGGTGGTTACCCAAGACTTCTCCGATTCTCAGATTTTTGTGGGAAATACCAATCTGAAGCTCTCCTCGATCAACAATTATGACTTTCGGGCCGAGTATTTTCCCCGGGCGGGCGAAGTCCTCGCCTTTAGTCTTTTCTACAAGGATATTCAACGCCCCATTGAACAGTCGATTTTCACGATTGGTCAGACCCAGTTCTTCCAGTACGTCAATAATTCGGAAGCCCAAGTCTGGGGGCTTGAGGTGGAGGCTCGCAAACGCCTGGATCAGATCGACCCCATCGTCAAAAACTTTTCCCTTAACTTCAACTTCACCTACATCCAATCCGAAGTGGCTTTGACCGATGGCCAGATCCAAGCCAAGCAAGCGGAAGGCATCTTTGAAACCACCCGGCCGATGCAGGGGCAACCCCTTTACATCATCAATGCCGGACTCAGTTACGATGACCAAGAGCGGGGTTTTTATGCTGGTCTTTTCTACAACGTCACCGGCCCGCTTCTTTACGCCGCCGGCGAGAATCTTCCGGATATTTATGAGCAGCCAGCCCCGACCCTCGACTTCAATCTCACCCAATCCTTTGCCGACCAGTGGAGAGTGACTTTTCGGGGAAAAAACCTACTCAATCCGATTGTTCGCCAAACCATCACCTACGCCGGTACCGAATACGATTATCTGGCTTATACCAAGGGATTCGATGTCTCCCTTTCGCTCAGCTACGGATTTTAAAGTTTAAGGAACGGGCCGCAGGGCAAAATCGGGATCGGCCGCAGCCTTTTTCAGCAGGACGGCCGCTGTCGGTTGCAGCAGGGGAGCCAGTTCCGGATCGGTTCCCAAGACGGAGTCTAAGCCCACCCATTGATCTGTCCCGCTTTGCCAACGATAGCGGCGGGGGGAGGAACCGCGCCAGAGAGTCAGCTGATCCTCTGGACGCCATCCTTGGAGGGCGGTGAGTTGTAGGTCGCGAATCGTGCTGGCTTTCAGCGAAGGCAGGCTGATGAGGTTGAGCCCAGCCGAGAGGGGCCGGCGCAGAAGGTGGCGCCGAACCTCCCCCGTTAAGGTCAGGCGGAGCAAGCCACCTTTGCGCTCCAAAATCAGACCATGACCCGGATCAATGCTGGGATCGGATGAAATTCCGCGGGTGTGCCGCCAGCGTCCATGGGGATGCCCGCTGGCCTGCTCAAGAAAGTAAGTGGAGGCGACCCCGCCCCGCTCCAGGGTGACGCGATCGGCACTGGAGATGAGCCTCCTCGCCTGAAGTTGGCTGGGGCTGGAGCCACCCCCGAGCACCGAGGAAAGGGTCCAGTGGGGATGGACGGAAAAAAGGCAGTTTACCAGGTTGGCAGGAAGGTCGCTGCGGGTGTTCCCTGCATGATCCAACCGGAGGTGAATTTCGGCTTGGGGGAAGGTAACGGAGGCGCCTGAGACCCAGAGGTTCCAGCGTTCGCCCTCCAGCGTTGGGTCATGGGGAGCCGAGGTGATTTCCAAGAAATAACGCGATGTCGCAGCCAGAGGCATGTGTTCCGACAGGGTCACTTTCAGGCGATCGGAAGAGGAGACGCTGTTAATCTGACCTTGCATCGCAGCGGGACGCAGCAGGGGGATGCCAAGGTAGGATGTTCCCCCTGGGATGGAGTAAGTTAAACTCGCTTCCTCCGCTGGAAGCATCGATGGGGAAGAATAAAGGCAGAGAAAGCAGGAAAGCAAAGCAGGGGTTATTTTGGGCATAGCGAAATGGGTTTTCATGGTAGTACCGTTAAGGTGTAAGGTTTCTTGATATAACCCGATCCATTTTGAATATAAATCGTCAGCGGGAACGTGCCTGCTTGTAGCGGAGTCCCGGTGATCATTCCGCGGCGTCGGGCCGATCTTTTGTACTCCACATCCTCGTCGTTCCAGCTTCCGACAAGGGGATCCGCACTGGCGGAATCGTCCACCCATTTTCTTCCGAAGTTCAGCCCTACCGGGAGTCCAGAGGCGTTGAAATACATAGATGAGTTATCCCCTTGATCCTGACCCAACAAAAACACCCCTTCCGCCCCAT
>CAMCFB010000047.1 GCA_945874125.1 Verrucomicrobia subdivision 6 bacterium
TCGGGCTTCTTGGGCCACGACTGATCCGCCATGCCCGCCTGCGCCTCGGCCAGATTGGCCGCACTCCTTTGACCCCACCCCGCTTGGGCCAACCCAATCCAACAAAATAAAAGAAGCCGAATGGACATAATGGAATATCGCCCGCCCAAACACCACTTTGCCCCGAAAAACTTTTGGCAATTCACCTTTCCTGTCGACAACTGGTGAATCAACCCCTTCCACTTTCCGCCTTTCACCTTCGACCCAAAAGATGGGTCCACCTGGATTTGAACCAGGAACCAAGGGATTATGAGTCCCCTGCTCTAACCGTTGAGCTATGGACCCCAAATCGAATCCCTATCTTCCACTGCCCCCGTTGAAACTCAATCCTCCCCTTGCGCAAGTTTGCCCGCCCACTGGCCAGGCTTGGGCTGTCTCGCCAAACAGATTACCATCCAGGATGCCGATCGACCCCCAACAACCCCTTCCCGCCCGCCCGCGAACCGCAATTGTGGGGTCGGGCGCCTTGGGTACCTACTACGGCGCTAAGCTTGCCAAATCTGGCGTGCCCGTCTCTTTTCTTGCCCGGCGAGATCTCGCCCATCTGCAAACAAAGGGCCTGCAAATTCGCTGCACCCAAGGAGACTTTCATCTGCCCAAAGTCACCGCTTTCGCATCTTCTCAAGAAATTGGCCCAGTCGACCTCGTCCTCGTCTGTCTCAAGACGACCGCCAACGCCTCCCTCGCCCAACTTCTCCCGCCGCTGATCGGCGCGGACACCGTTGTCGGCACACTGCAAAACGGGTTAGGTAATGAGGAGTTTTTAGCCTCACTCATCGGAGAGAAGCGTGTCCTCTGCGGCGTTTGCCACGTTTGTGTTTCCCGTCCTGAACCCGGCGTCGCGCTTAATCTGTCGGGCGGAAATATTCGCTTTTCCGACCTGACCGGGGGCGACACCCCCCGTGCCCGATCTTTAGCCGCACTGTTCGAAAAGGCCGGGTTGACCTGCTCCGTGGCACCCTCGGTCGGTTCCGCCCGCTGGTATAAGCTGGTCTGGAATATTCCCTTTAACGGACTCTCCATTGCCGCAGGTGGAATCGACACCGCGCAGATCTTAGCGGATCCAAGATTGTACCAGGAAACGCTCGCTCTGATGGATGAGGTGATGCAGGCCTCGGCCGCTCTAGGCTTTGCCCAAGATCCTGATCACCCAAGGAAAGAGATCGCCCGAACCAGAAAAATGGGCGCTTACCAACCTTCCAGCCTGCTCGATTATTTGGCCAAGAAACCAGTGGAACTCGATTCGATCTGGGGCGAACCGCTACGATTAGGAACTGCGGCGGGGGTCTTCATGCCAAAACTCACAGGTATGTACGCAAAGCTGAAACAACTAATAAATTAATTCTTCCATTCCCTAAGTTTATAGTTAGGTAAGAGATATGTTTCGGTATCTGACACTAATTGGTCTGGTTGGATCTTGCATTTTTTTAACAGCAGAAGTTCAAGCCCTCGAAACAGGAGATGACCTCAAACTGGACCCTGATCGATATTTAGGCAAAAAGGTGAGTTTGCTCGGAGTTATTGACGCTGGTTATGAGCCCCTAAAAGCCCCCAGCGGAGCTGGCAGTTTTTATGTGATGAATACCGGCAAAAATGTTCGTGAAAGCTATGGTAATATCAGTCGAACAGTTTTCAATCAACAAGGGGAAGTCGTTGTTTTTGTGCCGAACGAGAAAATTACTTCATTTGTAAATACTTTTAAGCGAAGGCTCGAAAATAATTACAATTACGCGGGCAAGGGATTTTCAGGAATCTACCTAAAGAGGGATAAAAGCGATGATGAGACTAGCTGGAGAGGATGGTGGTATTGGTACAGCTATCACAAAGGATATTACGTGGATATGACTGGAAACTAATCGCTAAGCCCTAGCAATCTCTTTCAACAAAGCCTGATTCATTTTTGCGCCACGCTCCAAGTATTCGATCGGAAAAGTCTCGTCTGGCCCGTGCGCCCGACAGTCCGGCAAACTCAGGCCCACCAGCAAAGTCTCCACCCCTAACACTTTCTTGATCACACTCACGATGGGGATGGTTCCCCCCTCCAAAAGGTAGTCCACCCTTTTTCCGCCCCAGGCCTGACTCAAGGCTTTGGATGCAGCAGGTCCAAAGCCTTTGGTGGGATCACAGAAATAGGGAAACCCACCATGATGCCGCGTCACCTTTAACTTCACCGTCTTGGGACAACGCTTTTTCAGATCCTTTTCCACGAGGTCCGCAATTTCTTTGGGATCTTGATGTGGCACCAAACGAAAGGTCAACTTAGCCGAAGCTTTACTGGGCAAAACCGTCTTAGGACCAGGACCCTGATAGCCCCCTGTAATTCCGTTGATCTCCGCTGTCGGCCGCATGCCAATTCTTTCGATGGCCGAGAATCCCCGCTCCCCACCTAGGGCCGGACTTCCCGCCTGACGCTTTACCTCCGCATCCGGAACTCCCAAGGCTTTGGCCGCTTTTCTTTCCCACGCCGCCACCTTCCTCACTTTTTTGTAAAATCCAGGGACCGCCACCTGCCCCGTTTGGTGATGAAGCCCCGCCAGCAGTCGAGTTAAGACCGTGATCGGATTGACCACCGCGCCCCCATAAACGCCCGAGTGCAGATCGTGCGAGGGTCCTGTCAGTTCGACTTCCAACGCACTGATCCCACGCAACCCGTAAGTCAAAGTGGGTTTGTCTGGGCCCGCCATGTTGGTATCGGAAATGACGGCGACATCACAAGCCAGTTCCTCTTTCCTCGATCGCAAAACAGCCTCGAGGTTGTCACTGCCCACCTCCTCCTCCCCCTCGACCAGAAAGATCACATCGGTCTCGGGTCCACCTGCTTTGATCTTTTCGGCCACTCCCATCATATGGGCAAAAATCTGACCCTTATTGTCGGTCGAACCTCTCGCCACCACCATCCCATCGATCAGTCGGGGTTCGAAAGGATCCCCCGTCCAACCATCTCCCATTTCCGCCGGTTGCACATCGTAATGGCCATAGATCAAAACGGTCCGCCGCTTCGCCGAGCCACCTTTTTTCCACTTCGCCAGCACCACCGGCGCACCGGGGGTGGCCACAATTTCTGGCTCCATCCTCATTTCCCGAAACTTGCTCGCCAGCCAAATCGCACACTCTCGCATGATCTGGGCACGGGCGGGGTCGGCCGAGACCGTGGCAAAACGGAGGAAATCGTAGTAGTTCGACTGGTCTAGGTGGGAAAGGGCCATAGGGTATTTTGCCCTATCTCGACCCCTGCACACCAGCCCCGCGAAACTTTTTTTCCCTTCCCATTTGCCCCCATCCAAAAGTTCGCTAGTTTAAAACTATGTCTAATCCAAATCTATCAATCCCCTCCACATTCCCGTCCTTCGACCTTGTTCGCCTTCTTCAGACCGTGTTCGAGCCGGAAAAAGGGGAAAAAACATGCGTCCTGATCGATCTGGATGATCCTACCCAAGTTAAAGACTTCTCGTTCCTCAAAAATCCCTCTTTGACCGTCCAGAAGTACGCCCACGACATCTTTTATCAAGGGATCAACAATGGAGCCGGCAAAGAGCTAGGGCTCACAGGAGGCGACCTCTACGCCTACAAAAAAACGGGGGGTAGCAATCTGGATATGGATGACCTTGCTGTGGATACCAAAGGAAATCGCCTCTCATTTGAAAAAGATATCTATCCAAAATATGACATCATCCTTTGCATCTCGACCTACTCGGCAACGGCTCCACTCACAGCCTCGGCCAAGAAACACGGTTTCCGCGGAGCCACTCTCCACGGCCTGAATGATATTATTCTCAAAACCGGTCTCGCCGTCGACTACAACGAGGTCAGCAAGCAGGCGGAAAAGCTTCGTCTTGGCCTGACAAAATCCGACTGGGTCGAAATCGATTACAAAGTCGCTGATAAGTCCTGCACACTTCACCTCGATCTTGGAAAGCAGGAGGCTCAAAAGTCCCACGGTTTGTGCCGCGGAAAAACCCCAGATGTGGCGAATCTGCCCGCGGGCGAAGTCTACTTTGTCCCCACCGACGCCCATGGACAGATGCCGATGAAGTTTGAGGACGGTACCCTCGCCATCTTGGATGTGAAAAAAGGTCGGCAAGTGGGTGGCACCTTCCTTTCGGGGAACCCCAAGACTTTCGAGCACCACGTTGCCAAGCTCCAGCGCGATCCCGTCGTCGGAGAGTTGGGCGAACTTGGTTTCGGCACTCAACTTCTCCCCTTCAGCGGCCGAGATATCCAAGATGAAAAGATCCTGGGCACGATTCACGTGGCCACGGGTCGTTCCGATCACTTGGGCGGGCACCTGACCCCGGATAAGTTCGCCGAAAGAATCAACGCCACCCATGACGATATCCTTTACGCCCCGCATAAGACTCCTGAGATCAAGCTCAAGCAGGTTCGGATGCATCGGGACGGAAAAACGGAAGTGGTGATTGAAAATTACCAGCCCGCCCCTTACCTCCAGAACCTTCTCGCCTGAAATCCTCGGCCTACGAAAATGCCTCCGTTCTGGCGGAGTATCTGGCGTTTCACTACCTCGAACCGTCCTCGCTCCTTCCACCAGGCGCAACTCCCCCCAAAGGGGTGCGTAACTTTCCCGAGGCCTGTGCTCGTCTTCTTCTTGGCCAAGCCAAAGGCACTCCACTAATAGCTTTAGACTTGGGATGTGCCGTTGGGCGCTCCGCCTTCGAGCTGGCTCGCCGATGCTCTGAGGTGGTGGGAATCGACTACTCTCGCTCGTTTATCCAGTCAGCCAATCAGCTGAAAAAGAGTGGTCGGCTTACGTTTCCGCTGTGCGACGAGGGCAAGAGCACAACCCCTTCTTGCGCTAAGGTCGACCCTAGAATCAAACGAAATAAGGTCCATTTTCAGGTGGGGGACGCCCTACACCTGCCCCAAGGTTTGGGAACTTTTGATCTCGTCTTAGCGGCTAACTTAATCGATCGTCTGCCCAACCCAACTTTCTTTGCCTCCAAGGTGATTCCTGGCTTGGTCAAACCCAATGGGCTCCTTCTTTTCACCTCCCCATATACCTGGTCGAAGGAGTACACCCCCCAGAGCAAATGGTGGAGGGACTCCTTTGCCACTCTCCAGAAACTTCTCCAGCCCCACTTCCGCCTCCGGCATCGTCAAAATCTACCTTTTCTCTTGCGCGAGCACCGCCGCAAATTTCAGTACACCTTTGCCGACGCCACCCTCTGGCAAAGACTCTGACCTCTCTTCACCCGCCCTTCAACCAAGCTAAAAAGCCTTTTACTTATAAGTGTTACAATTGTAACACGTATAGGAACAGGTCCCGAGACGGTGAAGTTGGGTTAAAGCTGATTTGCGTTCCTCAGGGGGATGAATTATTTTAATTCATTATGGGTAAAACCCTTTTTCATAAAGTTTGGGATCGGCACGCCGTCGGAAAACTGCCCGACGGCTCGACTCAGCTCTTTATTGGAACCCATCTCATTCACGAGGTCACCAGCCCACAAGCTTTCGGCATGCTTCGGGATCTTGGACTCAAAGTGGCTTTTCCAAAACGCACCTTTGCCACCGTCGACCACATTGTTCCGACCGACCAGCGAGTCGAACCCTTCCAGGACACCCTCGCCGACGCCATGATCAAGGAGCTGCGCAAAAATTGCTCCGACTTCGGGGTGACCTTTTTTGATATCCCGTCCGGTAAGCAAGGTATCGTCCATATCGTCGGCCCTGAACAGGGCATCACCCAACCCGGCACCACCATCGCTTGCGGCGATTCTCACACTTCCACCCACGGCGCCTTCGGGGCCGTGGCTTTTGGGATCGGCACCAGCCAAGTCCGCGACGTTCTCGCCACCCAAACCATGGCCCTGTCTCCCCTGAAAGTTCGAAAGATCGAAGTTCGGGGAACATTAGGTCCTGGGGTCTATGCCAAGGACATCATCCTCCACATCATCCGCACACTCGGGGTGAACGGTGGCACCGGTTACGCCTATGAATATGCTGGTCCGACGATTGAGGGCCTCTCGATCGAGGAGCGAATGACCATCTGCAATATGTCCATCGAAGGCGGAGCCCGCGTTGGTTACGTCAATCCCGACGAAAAAACTTTTGCCTATCTCAAGGGCCGTCCCTACTGCCCGAAAGGAAAAGAGTGGGACGCCGCGGTGGTGGAATGGCGCAAGGTCGCCTCCGATCCGGATGCCGTCTACGACGACGTGAAGATTTTTGAAGCTTCCGAAATCCGCCCGACGGTTACTTGGGGCATTAATCCTGGGCAAGGTATCTTCATCGATGAGGCGATCCCCTCACCCGAACAGCTTCCTGAGGCCGACCGCTCCTCCGCCAAGGAAGCGCTTGAATTCATGAAGTTTAAGGCTGGGCAAAAACTGGCCGGGCAAAAGATTCAGGTCGCCTTCTTCGGCTCCTGCACCAACGCCCGCGTGTCCGACTTTGTCGAAGCCTCTAAATTTCTCAAGGGCCGGAAGGTGGCTCAAGGAATCCGGGCCATCGCTGTCCCGGGCTCGCAAGGAGTCAGTAAAATCTGTGCCGAAATGGGAATCGATAAGATTTTCCGAGAGGCAGGATTCGATTGGCGCGAAGCCGGCTGCTCCATGTGCCTGGGCATGAACCCAGATCAGCTGGTGGGGGACGAGATCTGCGCCTCCTCCTCCAACCGAAACTTCAAAGGCCGCCAAGGTAGCCCCACTGGCCGAACTCTGCTCATGAGCCCGGTCATGGTCGCGGCGGCGGCGGTCACGGGTGAAGTCAGCGATGCCCGCAAAGTATTCGCCCAAAACTAAAATGTCTCTCGCCCCCATCCAGCAGATCTCTGGCCGAGCCGTTCCCGTCGAAGGGGACGACATCGATACCGACCGGATTATCCCCGCCCGCTACATGCGCTGCGTTACCTTTGACGGGCTGGGTGAATTCCTTTTTCGCGATATCCGCCAAACTCCGGAAGGTAACTCGACCAACCATCCGATCGATCAACCCAAGTTCGAGGGGGCCACGATCTTGGTCTCAGGAATGAACTTTGGGTGCGGAAGCTCGCGGGAACACGCCCCCCAAGCCATCGTCCGGGCCGGATTTAAAGCGGTCATTGCGGGAAACTATGCCGAGATCTTTTTCGGTAACAGCACCACGCTCGGTCTCCCCTGCGTCGCCGCCAAGAAAGAGGATCTCCAGGCGCTGACCCAGTTGATCCAATCTGAACCTAGTACCATGGTAAAGATCGATTTAGAAAAGCTACTGGTTACCGCCGGCAAACTCTCTTTCCCAGTCACCATGAAAGCCAGTGCTCAGCAGGGGTTGCTGACTGGCCGATATGATGCCATCGCCGACCTCCTCGCCAATCTTCCCAAGGTCCAATCCATGGCCAGCCTGGCACCGGGTGCGGCGGCGCTTTAAAAAAACACGCCCCGCTTGGGCGCTAGGAGAACTTTTTTCGACCCTGGAATGATCCAGAAATTGAGACTCCCGCTTTCGCGTCCGCCTTCCTAGAAAGGCATGACGTATTCGAATTAAGGTTGGGCCTCGTTTTTTAATTTTATCGGTTGAAAAAAATTGATCCGTCACACGCGTCAAGCAGGGCGCGAAGACTAAAACCAACGGTTCAAAGAACTGACCGGAGCTTGGCTTCGCACCGGGAGGAGAGGGATTGGAGAATCTGC
>CAMCFB010000048.1 GCA_945874125.1 Verrucomicrobia subdivision 6 bacterium
CCCCCAAGGCCCATAATCCGATTAACTCCGTTTTACCCGCCAGATCTGCCGGAATTCCCCCGCACTGATAGTGCGCCGCCGGCACCACCGGAATCGGCTGCAAGGCTGGATCGATCCCCAAACCCCGCAACGTGGCCGTAATCGCCGGACACCGCTTCTCTAAAAATTCTGTTCCCTTCGCCCGAATGTCCAAATAGACACAGGCCGCCCCCGACTCCTTCATCTCCTCGTCGATCGCCCGCGCCACCATGTCTCGCGGGGCCAGTGAGCCGCGCGGATCGGTCTTTTTTGTAAAATCCTCTCCTTTTGCATTCACCACCACTCCGCCCTCCCCCCG
Source organism: Verrucomicrobia subdivision 6 bacterium (assembly GCA_945874125.1). Taxonomy (GTDB): domain Bacteria; phylum Verrucomicrobiota; class Verrucomicrobiia; order Methylacidiphilales; family Verrucolacustridaceae; genus Verrucolacustris. Next base: position 338 of record CAMCFB010000048.1, read on the forward strand.
CAATGCCTCCGAAATCAAGAAGCTCGGTGCCGAGGGATGGAAAAGACAAGTCGGGTGAAACTGAACAAACTCCATATTCGCGATCGCCACCCCGGCCCGATAAGCCATCGCCACCCCGTCCCCTGTCGCAATTCCGGGGTTCGTTGTATAAAGGTAACACTTTCCACATCCACCCGTCGCCAACACCACCACCTTGGCCGAAATCGCGATCACCCGCTGAGTCGCCCCATCCAAAACATACAAACCCAATACTCGATTTGGGCCAGCCAGCTTTCTCTTTTTTGTCGTCACCAGATCGATCGCGACAATATCCTCCCGCACCCGAATTTGCGGAGATGCGCGCACCCCCGCCAGCAGCGCCTTTTCCAACTCCCGCCCCGTAATATCACCCGCATGCAAAACCCGTCGCTTACTGTGCCCCGCCTCTTTGCCCAAATCCGGCTCGTGCCCCACTCCGTTTTGCCGCTCGGTGAATTTCACCCCTAACTCCACCAGCTCCGCCACCCGCGCCGGCCCGTCCTGCACCACCTCCCGCACCACCTCCTCCCGACACAATCCCGCCCCCGCTTCCACCGTGTCTCGGATATGCAACTCCGCCGAATCTTCCGCCGAGGTCACACAGGCAATCCCTCCCTGCGCATAGTTGGTGTTCGACTCGGCCGCGTTCTTTTTCGTCAAAAGCAGCACCTTGGCATGCCTTGCCGCCTTCAAGGCAAAGCTCAAACCCGCGATTCCACTGCCGATGACCACCACCTCGGCCGAAAAATCCTGACTTGGTCTGCCCGCCATCCTTGGTATCTTTCTTTCTTTGTTGGAGCTGTAGCTCAATTGGTTAGAGCACCGCCCTGTCACGGCGGGGGTTGCGGGTTCGAGCCCCGTCAGCTCCGCGGCATTTCACGCAAAACTCCCCGCAGAGAAGCCGGCTGGATCCGCTCATCCTGAAGCTCCCCCGCATAGTAAATCTGCCACGTATAACCCGCGTACCGTGCCCCCACACTCGTCCTGGGTTCGCAACTCACCACCCTTACCCCATCCTTTTCCACTAAAGGCGGACCCTGCTCCCACTTGGCCAGCACCGCCTGACTTTTTTGTAACACCCCGTTTTCTCCCCTCTCAAAAAAAGAGACCCGGACCACCACCTGACGGGGATCCAACCGACCCCCGCCCCCAATCGCCCTCACCTGCCAATCCACCCTTCGCTTCCCCTCGCCTCCTCTTTCCTCTGCCCCCACCAAAGCCAATTTACGCGGATTCTTGGCCAAACTCTCCTCTCGCTGCCGTGCCACCTGCTCCAACCGCACTCTCTCTTCCAAAATCCTCGACCGCGCTAAGGCCAACCTTCTCACCGCACCCCCCGGTTCGCTCGCCTGAATCAGATCCCTCCACCGTTGCCAAGCCCCCGAGGTGTCCCCTCGCGCCTCCGCCAACAAAGCTGCCGCCACCTTCACCCTCCCGTGCTTCGGATCCTGCCAACGCGCCTGCTCGAGCAACTTCTCCGCCAAATCGAACTGCCCTCGATTTTGTAAATCCCGAGCCTGCGCCAGAAGCTCCTCGACCTGCGGAGCCGCCGCCTTCGCCGCCGCCACACTTAACCGCACACTTCCCTCCGGCAGCGGAAGATTGCGCAGCGCCTCGCTCGACTCCCTTTCCCGCTCCGCCTCCGCCGCGATCGCCTTGGGATCCAAGGCCCACTCCTGCCCTTTTTCCCGGTCCCCACTGCGCATCTGCATCAAGCCCAGCAGGGCCACCACCTGAATCGCCACCAAACCGGCCGCCGCCCATAACCATGTGCGCACTTTTCCCTCGTTCATGGGGAAACCGCGGGTGCGTTGGTGGCTTTCCCACTCCCCCCTGGCCAAGGGATCCCCACCTGCATCCGCGACTGCAAAAAGCGTGTCAAATTTCCCATCCACTCCCCCGCCTTCTCCCTCTCACTTTGTAAAATTCCCTCGGGCGTCTTCGCAATCACATACGGACGCAAAAAAAAGACCGAAAGGCAAAAGACCACCTGAAGAAGTAAAATCCCCGCAACCAAATAAAGCGCCACCCCGTACATCTTGGGACGGACTCGCGACTGCCCTTCTCGGGCCACCGGTTTAGAGGAATCACCCACCCCCTCATCGTAACCCAAATCGTGGGCTCGTCACCTCTGGGATGGCTTCCCCCACGGCACGCTGGGATCCTGCTTCAACCAACCCCAACCAGCCCGCTCCAAAACACCCACGAAGTCCTGACCCTCCAGCCGAAGCATCGCATCGCCTTTCCCCTTCGACACCACCATCTTCACTTTTTTTCCCTCTTTTCCCTCCACCACAATTTCCACCTCCGTCCGACCTAATTCCGCCTTGCTCGGTATCCCCATCCACCGCACGACCTCCATCTCCTCCAATCTCTTCACAAAAACGCCCACCGCAGGTTGATCCTCTCCTCCACTCGTCCACTGCCCCCCTCCTGCACGGCGAAACTCTTTCCGAGAAGTGCCCACGGCCCAAATCAACCCTTCCAGCTCCCCAAAATCCGACGGAAACACGCGCTTCGGCAACCACCCCAATGCCGTATCAGGCAAACCTTGGGCCAAGGCGATCGGAACAACCATCGCCCCCGACGTCGTCGATCCCCGCACAAACACCTCCTCCTTCGTCTCATCCCCCAGCTGGATCGTCTCCACCCGATTCGTCGCTCCACCCCACTTCAACGTGATCGACTGCCTCGGCTTCGTCAGCCCCATCCGAGCCGGATCTTCCGTCGGCAAAAAGCGATTCGCCCGAACCTCCGTCAATGAGATCAACCACCGATCCACCGCCGCCCCATCCGCCGTCCACGTTTTTTGCCCAAAAACTAACCTCCATCCCGCCCCACCCGCCCCTTTCTCCAAGCGGTATTCACCCCCCTTGCCCGTCACCTCCACCGAGTCCACCTGGCCCGCATCCCCCAACGTCACTACCCGTTTATCTCTCACGCGATCGGCCACTTTTCCAAGTCCCTCAATCGTCACCCGAGGCAGGAGAAAAACCGACGGCTGATCCGCCACTTTCGCAAAAACCTGATTCGTATCCTTCGGGTCATTTAACCCAATTTGCAAAATTCGATTGGTCGCCTTCGTTCTCACCTCAAACGATTGGCTCGGCGCATTCAGCCCATACAAAGCCAAATCCCCGCCCGAATCGGAAACAAACTGCGTCGCCTTCAGGGAAGAAATCTCCCCCAAGACACCCGTCACCGCCACCGGATCCGCCGGAGCCTCCACCGGCTTCAAAATTGCCCACTCTCCATCCTTTTTCTTCACCTCCACTTCCAACGTGCCCTGATGCAAAAGCAACTCCTGCACGTCCGGCACCAGCAAAGGCATCACCCGCTTCTCTCTCCACTCCGTCAAATCCTTGTCCATCGCCTCGGTCAACTGGCTCTGCACCACTGCGATTCTCTCTCCCTTGTTGCCCGACTGAATCCGCGTGTAGACCCCGCCCGCAATCGGCGTATCCCGCCCCGTCTCAATCTGGCACACCCCCTCCTTCATTCGAATAACCAGAGTCCGACTCGGTTGCCCTAAACCGAAGTTCTGCATCATCGCCTCATCCTTTTTTCCGGACGGCAACGTTTGCAAGCTTTCCACAAATTGAATTTCCGAAAGGAGTCGCCCCACTGCCGTTCCATCCGCCGCTCCCTGAATCGGCTTCTCCAGCTGCCACTCTCCGCCCTCTTTTTTTCGGAAAACAAACTCCCCCTTCGGTCCCTTCAGCTCAATCCGATCCGCTTCCCGTACCGGCATATCCGTAATTCGGCGGGACTCCTTCGCCATCCGCTCCGTCCCGGGAACCTGCTTTTGCAGAAAACTCAACGCTCCCAGCATCCCCAACATCAACCCGACGGACACCAGAAGGGACCGCGTACTCATCGCTTTCTCCTCCTCAGCTGCGGCGACGCCACCAGACGAAAAAGCCCAGCAATCCCGTCAGGGCAGGAATTCCCAGCAGCGTGGACAGCATAATCACCCTCTGCTGCCCCTCATCCATCGAGACGGAGAAATCTTTCGGTGTTTTCGGCGATATCCCCAGCGACTCATTCCGGCCCAAGACCCACTGAATCGCGTTCACCATAAAGTCCACCTCCAACGGCGAAATATTTTGGTTGGCAAAGGCCGAGGCGGATCCCACCACTACCGCCCGTAAGGCCGGACTTTCTTTCCCGCGATCCCCCGGCACCGTTCCATCCACCACCGCCGCCACCGTAAAGGGTCCCCTCCGATCCTCCCCCTCGACAAAATCACTCTTTTTTCCCGCCGCTAAAGGCCAAGGCTTCGCCCAGTATCGATCCGATGTCTCGACCAACATTTCCGCCTTCACTGGATTCGCCCCCACCGCGGGTTGGACCGTAATCGAACGGCACGGCCCAAACCGAATCGACCCGCCCACATTCTCAATCCACCGAATGGCTGGATGCACCGAAAAACGAGTTCCGACCGTCTCCTCATTCACTCCTTGGGTCAGACCCGCCGTGCTCAACACCGCCACTTTCCGAAAAATCTTGTCCGCATCCACCACCACCCCCTGTTCCGCCAAAATTTTCTCCAACCCCGTCGGAGCACCCGGATCCAGTAAAAGCAACAAGCGCCCTGGCTTACCCAAATAAGCCTGCAACGCGGCCACCGAAGCCGCCGGCACGGCAAACTTCGGCCCAGCCACCATGACCGCATCTGCGTCCGCCGGCACCCCCTCCTGCTCCCCCAACTTCAACGGCAGGAGCTCCACATTTTGCGAAGACAACCGCGCCGAAAGCAGCGAATAACCCGCTGGATCTTTGTCCGATGAATTCAAATTGTACTCACCCGATCCCTCCGTCACATACACCTTCGCTGGCTTCCCCTGCACCAAGGCACTGATGGCCGAAGAGATCTTCTCCTCCGCCTGAAACGATTTCACCCGGGCCGCTCCCCCCGTCATCATCGCCCCTGGGTCGATCTCCGCCATCTCCGCCACCTTCAAGATCTTCGAACGCTCCGCATACTGCACCAGCACCACATTCTCGTTGCTGGTCAGCTTAAACTTCTCCGCCAACTTCTGCGCCGCCTGAAAGTCCAGATACGGCTGCACCAACTCCACCTTCACTTTGCCGCCCGACTTGTACTTGTACTCGTCCAACAGCTTCTGCACATCCTCCTGAATCAAACTTCCCGTTGTGTCCGCCTCCGGCGCCAAGAAAGCGGTCAAGGTCACCTCCCCCGGCAGATTTTTCAGCAGGTTTAGCGTCTGACCCGACAGCTGCTGGAACTGGTTTAAGGAAAAATCCGCCCGCCGGTAGTGCCGCCAACTGATGTAGTTCACCCCCGCCAACAAGAAGAAAAGGATCGGCAAAAATATCCACTGATTGATCGATTGGGTGCGCCGTTCCCGACGCAAGGCAGAAAGAGGGGGAGGGGTGGGGCTGCTCATCGGTTTACCCTTTCAATCGCCGCCCGGCCATCACCTGCCGGGTCAAAATCAGGAAAAACACCGTGCCACTCAAATAAAACACCACCGGCCGGGAATCAAACAGCCCCGCACTAAACGAACGCATCTGCTCTAAGGTAAAGATATAACTCAATGCCTCTCGCCAACCTGGATCCCTCACCAGATAACTCAAGAAACCCGCGAAAAAGAGCAAAGCGATTGTGGTAAAGGAAATCATCGCCGCCACCGCCTGATTTCGGGTCAAGACCGAGGCAAAAAGACCGATCGATAGGTACATCATCCCCACCAACGTCACCATCAAGTAGGAGAATCCTAACGGAATCCAAGCCACCGGCACCGCCTGCTTCGTCACCAGCTGAAAGATCGCCAAACCCAACAGCGACGGAATCCAAAGCAGGAGATAAAAGAAAAGCACCCCAAAAAACTTGGAAAGAATCACGTCCCCGTCCCGCACGGGCGCAGTCAACAACATCTCGATCGTTCCCGTCTTATACTCTTCCGAGAAAAGTCGCATCGTCAAAATCGGTACCAGAATAATCAGCAGAAACCAAAAGTGGAAAATGTAGAAGTAGATCTGCATCACGGTGAACTCCTTCACCCCTTGCCCTAAATAAGCCACGCACTGGCTGAAGCTAAAGCCGTTGATCAGTGCCATGCAGGTCATCAAAACCCAAGCGATCGGGGAGTGCAGGATCGCCCCCACCTCCCTCTTCCAAAGAATCCATAAGGCCCGGGTCATCGCTTAATCCTGGGTGAGCTCCACAAAAACATCCTCTAAACGCGCTTTCTCCCGGCGAAACTCCCGCAGTGGCCACTGCTCCCTCTTGATCAGGCCGTCCACCTCCGCCCGAATATCTTTGCCTGGAGCCGCCATCACCTCAAACGAGACCCAATCCCCCGCCCGCTTCAGCTCCGTTACCCCACTCACCTCCGCCATCTGGGAGAGTTTTTCTTTCGCCGCCGCCGGATCTGCCTTCACCTCAATCTGCAACGCCCCTGCCTGCACCCGTTTCTCCAAATTGGCCAAGGTATCCGAGGCCTCAATCTTCCCCTTATTGATGATGATCGCCCGCGAACACAACATCTCCACCTCGGAAAGGATATGCGTCGAAAGTAAAATCGTCCGATCCTTTCCCAACTCCTTGATCAACTCTCGGAAGGAGCGAATCTGGTGCGGATCCAATCCCGCCGTCGGCTCGTCCAAGATAAGCAGCATCGGATTGTGCACCAGGGCATCCGCCAGACCCACCCTTTGCCGAAACCCCTTCGATAAGGAGCCAATGATCTTTTTTCGAACCTCGCTCAACCCACACTGATCCAAGACCAAAGACACCCGATGATCGATCTCGCCCCGACTGACCCTCTTCAAGCGCCCCCGATACTCCAAAAATTCCTCCACTCTCATTTCGGGATAGAGAGGGACATTTTCTGGCATATATCCGATCCGTTGCCGCACCAGCAGGCTGTCTTTGGGTAACTTGGCCCCCGCCACTTCCATCTGCCCATCCGTCGGCGGAAGATACCCCGTCAACATGCGCATGGTCGTCGATTTCCCTGCCCCGTTCGGACCCAAAAAACCCACCACCTCCCCTTTCTCGACCGAAAACGTGATCCCCCGAACCGCCTCTCCCCCCGCATATCGCTTCGTTAAATTCTCAACTTGGATCATATCGAAT
>CAMCFB010000049.1 GCA_945874125.1 Verrucomicrobia subdivision 6 bacterium
TTGAATCAGTCGTTGGAAAAGGCGGGGAGAGTGGCGGACTTTTTGGAGTTGGGGGAGTTGATGTGTCGGGATGGTTTGGAGAGAGAGGAGTCGTGTGGCTGCCATTTCCGGGAGGAGTACCAGACGGCGGAAGGGGAGTGCGAGCGGAAGGATCAGGATTATGCGCATGTGTCAGCCTGGGAATTTCAGGGGGAGGGCAAAGCGGAGGTGCGGCACGCGGAGCCTTTGTCCTTTGATGAGGTGCATTTGGCCACGAGGAGTTACAAATGAAGTTGCACCTCAAGGTTTGGAGGCAGAAATCGAAAGAGAGTGAGGGGCACTTTGAGGTGCACGAAGCGGACGGGTTAAATCCGAACATGTCTTTTCTGGAGATGATGGATGTGGTGAATGACGGGCTGGCGCGGGAAAGGAAGGAGCCGATTGCGTTTGAGCACGATTGTCGGGAGGGGATCTGTGGTTCGTGTGCCATGGTGATCAATGGGGACCCGCACGGGCCAAACCAAGGGGCGACGACCTGCCAGGTTTATTTGCGATCGTTTCGAGATGGAGAGACTTTGACGGTGGAACCGTGGCGGGCGCGGGCATTTCCGGTGATCAAAGATTTGGTGACTGATCGATCGGCGTTTGACCGAATCATTCAGGCGGGCGGGTTTGTTTCGGTGAACACGGGGCAGGCCCCAGACGCGAATGCGATGCCGATTGGCAAAGAGGAAGCGGAGAGAGCTTTTGATGCGGCCCACTGTATTGGGTGTGGGGCGTGTGTGGCGGCGTGTCGGAATGGGTCGGCGATGTTGTTTGCTGCGGCCAAGGTTTCCCATTTGGGCATGTTGCCCCAAGGTCAGCCCGAGCGGGCGGAGAGGGTCCGAAAGATGGTGGAGGCGATGGATGCGGCCGGGTTTGGCAACTGTTCGAATCAGTATGCGTGCGAGGCGGTTTGTCCGAAGCAGATCTCGGCCGACTGGATTGGGCGGATGAATCGGGATTACGCGGTGGCGGCGGCAAAAAAACTTTAGAAAGCAGGGCTACCTAGGCAGAAGATTGAATTCGGGAGGTAAGGTAAGGCCGATTTGTTGCTCCAAAGATTCTTGCTGTGCTTTCCAAAAAGAAAGTGGGGGATTGGAAGCATTGTCGGCGGGAGGTGATAGGCGCGAGGTGGAAGCATAGTCTACTTGTCCAAGCGGCGAGCCATCGGGGTTCCAACCCTTCCACTGGATTTTTCCAGTGCCGGCGTCGAAGTGGGTGGAGGACAGAGGCTTTCCGTCCGCATATTGCAGCAGCAGGGAGCTCACTTTTCCTTCCGATCCAAGAATGGGTCCGAATTGACCGAGTACTTTTCCGTCTGGATAGAGGAGGCGGCCACCCGAAAGCTGATCGCCTTGGTAATGGCACTCGGCAAAGGGTTGGCCGGCGGGATAGTGAAGAGTGATGGGGCCCTCTAATTTTCCGCCGAGAAATTTTCCGGAGGTGGCGAGGGTGCCGTCGGGATTGAAGCTTTGGTATGGGCCATTTTTCTTTCCGGCGAGGTAGGGAGTCATAGATCGGGGTTTTCCATCCGAATAAAATTCGGTCACGGATCCGTTCAGCTGATCCTGCTTCCAATTTTCCTCGGTCAGGGTGTGGCCTTTTTCATCCCAAGAGCGGGCGGTGCCCTCTTTTTTTCCAAGAAGGTAAAAAGTTTCCGACTTCTTTGTTCCAGAAGGAAAGTTTTCCGTGCTGAGCCCATCGAGCTGGCCATTCTTCCAATTTGCGGTGTAGCGAGGAAGGCCATCGGGCCACCAGCCGGTGGCAGCTCCGTTGAGCCTATCGGCGGAGTAGAAAAGATTATCGGAGACGGAGCCGTCGGGATGAAAGAGAGTGGAGGGGCCTTCCCGTTTGCCTTGAAGAAGCGTGTTGGAGGCGCGAGTTTTTCCATCGTCCCCGAAGAGGACTTGGGGGCCGGTCATCTGGCCGGCTTGCATCCGGGTTTCGGCCTGCAGCTTTCCGTCGGCAGAGTAGAAGAGCCAGTCGCCCTCAGGCAGGCCTCGGCGAATCGGCCCCTCGGCGGTCTTTTTTCCTTTTTCATCCAGGTCGATGCGGCGGCCGTCGCGCTGATCGGATTGGCAAAATTCGCGACGATAAATGGATTCGTCGGGTCGGTAGAAGAGGAGTTCGATCTCGCGGGGTTTACTTTGTCGCGCGCTGAGGGTGAGTTGACCCTGAAGATTGCGGTAGGGTCCTTTGCGGAGGACTTGCGAGGGAACGAGGGATGCTTCGTCGTAGTCCCAAACGGGGTCGCCGGCGGGTTGATTGGGGGGATTGGGAAACTGGTTGGCACCATCGACCGAGCGGCGAATGGCCTCGGCCGTTTGCAGTCCTTGCAGGATGGCATTGATGATCAGCCCCACCTCGGCTTGGGCGAAAACCCGCGAGGGAAGTAAGCCTAGAGCGAGAATTAGGAGTAAGAGAGGCATGCGGGTTTCTTTAGGTGGAAGGTGCAAGGTGGAAAGTGGAAGGGGAAAGGTGCAAGGTGGAAGGTGGAAGTTGTTGAGGATGAATGTGCCAAAAATATCTTAAAGAAACCGCATCTTTTTTCGAATATCGGAGTTTAATCCTATATGGAGACATTCGAAAAACTGGAAGTTTGGCGGGAGGGCAAGGAGCTGGCAGTGGAGATTTACCGCAGTTTCCGAGGGTGCCGGGATTTTTCCTTTCGGGATCAGATCCAAAGGGCGGCCGTCTCGGTGCCGGCGAATATTGCGGAGGGTCTCGAGCGAAACTCGCCGGCAGAGTGCAAGCAATTCATGAGTTTTGCCAAAGGATCCGCCGGGGAAGTCCGGGCTTTTCTGCTGATTGCGGAGGAAGTTCAGCCTCTGGATAAAGATCAGACGCAACGATTGCGGGAGCAGGCGATCCGTGTCTCCAAGCGGCTTTATCGCTTCATTTTCTCCCTAGAGGCCCGGTTTCAACTGAAAAGAGGTGGGTATCGAACTCCCTTTCCACCTTCCACCTAAACCTTAAACGGTGAAATGTGGTAGGATGGATGTTGTGAAGTTTTCGATCCGACGATGGGGTGAGTTCATCAAGGTTTCCCACACGGTGTTTGCCATGCCGTTTGGGTTGGCGGCGATGTTGCTGGCGGCGAGAGGAGTGCCGGAGGGGAGAGTTGTGTTGGGGGTGGTGATCTGTTTGGTCGGGGCGAGGACAGCGGCGATGGCCTTCAATCGATTGGCGGATTGGCAAATTGATCAGAAGAATCCGCGGACGGCGGCGCGATCGACCCTCGTTTCCAAAACGACCGCGTATGTCACGATGGTGGGAGGGGTGTTGGCTTTGGTGGGTGGGGCGTGGGTTCTGAATCCGCTCTGTTTGATGTTGAGTCCGGTGGCGGTAGGGATTGTCTTTTTTTACTCTTTGACGAAGAGATTTACTTGGGGGTCGCATGGGTTTCTGGGAGTGGCGTTGGGGGTGGCTCCGGTGGGAGCGTGGCTGGCGGTGAGAGGGGAGTGGGATTCGTGGGTCCCGATGGTGTTGGGGTTATCGGTGGGGTTGTGGGTGGCGGGATTTGATCTGATTTACGCGCTGCAGGATCGGGAGTTTGATCAGCGAGAGGGGCTAAAAAGTTTTCCGGCTCAGTTTGGGGAGGGGGCCTCCTTACGAATGGCGGCGGCGCTGCACGCGTTGGCGGTGTTGGGTTTGGGGGCGGTGGGGTGGATGGCGGGTTTGGGGTGGCGGTATGGGGTGTGTTGGGCGGCAGTGTGCGTAGTGCTGTGGATGGAAAGGCATTGGTCGAAGGTGGAAGGGGAAAGGTGGAAGGCGTTTTTTCAGGCGAATGCAGCGGTGAGTCTGCTGGTTTTAGGGGGAGTCTTGTGGGAGATTTTTTGAAATGAGCGGGTGGGAAAAAATTAAAGAGAAGGCGGAGGCGGGGGAGCGGCTTTCGTCGGAAGAGGGAGTTGCTCTGTTTCGGGAGGCGGATTTGCATCAGCTGGGGCAGTTGGCCGATCGGGTGCGGGAGAGGAAGGTGGGAAAAAGGGCGAGCTACGTGCTGAACCGATACTTAAATTATTCCAATATTTGCGTGTTGAGCTGTCAATTCTGTGCGTTTGCCAGGAGAAAGAGGGAGCCGGGAACATTCGAAATGTCGGTGAGCGAGGTGGTCGATGGGGCGAAGCAGGCGGTGGCGTTAGGCGCGACCGAGATTCATATCGTGGGAGGGCTGCATCCGAGTTTGCCTTACGAATTTTATTTGGAGATGTTGCGGGGTTTGGCGGGGTTGGCGCCGAGGCCGATGTTAAAGGTTTTCACGGCGATCGAGATTCGGCATTTGGCGGAGCGGGTGGCCAAGAAGCCGATCGTGGAGGTGTTGGGGGATTTGCAAGAGGCGGGATTGGATTCATTGACGGGGGGAGGGGCGGAGATATTTGATGCGGGGGTGAGGGAGAGGATTTGTCGGGGGAAAGAGTCGGCCGAGGAGTGGTTGGAGGTGCACCGAATTTGGCATGGGATGGGTGGGAGAAGCACGGCGACGATGTTGTATGGTCATGTGGAGACGGCGGAGCAGAGAGTGGATCATTTAGAAAAGTTGCGGGGGTTGCAGGATGAGACGGGTGGGTTTACCGGATTTATTCCGTTCGCGTTTGAGCCGTCGCAGACGCGATTGGCGGAGTTAGGCAAGATTCGGAGGGCGAGCGCCTTGGAGGAGTTGCGGGTGATCGCGGCGAGTAGGCTGATTTTGGATAATTTTGACCACGTGACGGCGTACTGGATCAGCACGGGATTGCCGTTGGCGCAGGTGGCGTTGAGTTATGGGGCGGATGATTTGCACGGGACGATTGGGGAGGAGAAGATATTTCACATGGCGGGGGCGCAGACGCCGGTGGGTCAGACGAGGGGGAATTTGGAGCGGGCGATTCGGGAAGCGGGGCGAGAGCCGGTGCAGAGGAATACGTTCTACGAGCCGATTCTCAAGTAAACTTGTCGACTGGTGGAAGGTGGAAGGTGGAAGGGGGGGGCAAGACTCAGGTTTGAGTTGACGGCGATATTGCTTTAAGCAGTAAGTACTGCTAGGAAAGGGGAATGAAGACCACGATTGATGTTCCGGAAGATCTGTTGCATCGGGCGAAGGTGGTGGCGGCGCAGAGGCGGACGACACTGCGGGAGCTGGTGCTGACGGGGTTGGATGAGGTGTTGGGAAAAAAAGGCAACGGGGTGAACACGGCGGGGGCATTCGCGCGACTGGGGAGGGGGATGCGTTTGGGGGGTAAGTTTCTCGCGCGGGAGGAGATTCATGGCCGGAGATAGTCCGAGTCGTTTTATTGACACGAACGTGCTGCTCTACGCCTATGATTTGGAGAGTCCCCGAAAGCGGACACGGGCGAAGGGGATTGTCGAGCAGGGTTGGGAATCGTTGGGGGAATTGGCGATCAGCGTTCAGGTTTTGCAGGAGCTGCAGGTGAACTTGGAGAGAAAAAAAGTTTCTCGGGGGGAAATTCATCAGTTGATTGATGATTTGTCCGTCTGGCCGGTGGTGGACAACACCCTAATGATCCTGAGGATGGCGTTGGGAGAGCAGGTGAGATGGCAGTTATCTCTTTGGGACGCGATGATTTTGGCGGCGGCGAGGAGTGTGGGAGCGAGCGAACTGGTGACGGAGGATTTCAGTCATGGGCAGAATTATGGCGGAATTCGGGCGGTGAATCCGTTTCGGTAGATAATGAAGGATGCTGCGGGTGACCCCCGGCTTGTCGGGTTATCCGAGCGGTGGAAGGTGAAAGGTGGGTGCCCCTACTACGTCTCGCATGTGCGGGACTTGGCCCCCTAAGACCTGCCCCCGCCCATTGGTCCCCATACACCTCCCCCGACCTTTGCGGGATCCCTTCCGGGTTGTAGGGCTTGGGTGCTTGCGCACCCGCGCAATCTCGATGCTCGCTCCGCGACGGGATAGATGTCCGCTTACGCGGGGGAATTCGAAGGGCGCCCGGGTGGTGTTGGGGGGTGATGGGTTAGGGTCCCGAGATTTTTTGGGTGAGATTGTGACGAAAAGGGGTCGATTAATGTAAATCGTTCATATTAAGCGCCTGATTTTAATAAAATGTCACACAAACGTAACTAGCAAATTTGGGGGGTGTGGTGTTTATTTAAGTCGTTTAGGAAAAATTTAAACGAGGAAACAAACATAGAAAAAGTGTAGGCAAACAGATCGGAGAAAAAACCATATGAAAAAAACATTAATCGCAATTGCCGCAGTAGTTATGACTGTATCCGCAAGCTATGCACAGGTTCTGGTTGCAGGTTGGGATTTCCAGACAACTACAACAGGGGGTACCGCTATTGCTGCTTCTCCAGCCACGTCAAAAATTTATACGGCCAATTTCGGGTCTGGGACCTTATATCTTGATGGAAGTAACGGATCTTCAGACTGGTTTGTTCCAGCAAGTGGATCAACGAACACGGAATTGAATGCCTTTGCTGGTTCTACTGTAAATACGTCGGCCTCGGATGGTACGCTTCTTTCGAGCGTAACAACGGGAACCGCAGCTTTGGCTGTTGTTGGTGCTAACGGAAAAAGCGCAGTTTTTGCTTTTTCGATGGCAGGGAAAGCGGATCTTTCCATATCCCTAAGCGCGCAGCGAACATCAACTGGTTTTACCGCGCAACTTTGGGAGTATAGTGCGAACGGCGGAAGTACTTGGAGTAATATTGGGTCTTTTATCGGTGGAACTACTGCTGGAACAATCCAAAGTAGCTTTTCTAACACTGGGGTCTTATCCTTTGCATCTTTTTCAGCCCTTGATGGAGTTTCTGATGCAAGGTTAAGGGTGACATTCACAGGGGCCACCAGTGCCTCAGGTAACAATCGTTTAGACAACATTCAGCTTAACGCTGTTGCCGTTCCTGAGCCCTCCTCTGGTGCACTTCTTATTTTGGGCGGTATGGCGCTTGTGGCAATCCGCTCGCTTCGCAAGAAAAGCAGTTAACGGTATACGACTTTAGCTTTAACCCCTCGCCGCAAGGTGAGGGGTTTTTGCTTTTTTGGGGCCCCTATCGTCCTGATCTCGGGTAATTTACTCACGTTCCGCAGTTGCGGGACGCGGAACGCGGAGATTTTTTACTCACGCCAAGGTCGCTAAGGACGGAAAGGGGGGAGGAGCAGGCGGGGGGGGGAGAGAGGCTGATTTGATTGTGGATTGAGGAGGAGATGCTCACGCAAAGGACGCCAACCCTACTACGTCTCGCATCCGCGAGACGTCGAAGGGCGCCCGGGGAGGGCGGGTGGGAATGCAGGAATGTGTGAAGGTGAGAATGTGCGAAGGTGGGAAGGTGGTGGTAGGGTGGGATGATGAGAATTGGGTGTGTGCCGTATGATCATGCCAAACCTTTTGCCGGTGGATGGAATCCTGGGGAGGTGGTGTGGGATCACCCGAAGGGCTTGGTCGGGAGATTGCATCGTGGGGAGGTGGAGGTGGC
>CAMCFB010000050.1 GCA_945874125.1 Verrucomicrobia subdivision 6 bacterium
ACATTCGATTACACTCTCTCCCGCATCCTTCGCCACCTTCACCCTTTCATGCCCTTTATCACGGAGGAGTTGTGGCTGACCTTGGGTCTGGGAAACGAAACCATTCAATTTGCCTCTTGGCCCAAATCAGGAGAGGTGCGCTTTGATGCCACCAACGCCAAGTTGGCCACCAGCTGCTATGCCACCGCGGAATCCGGACGCCGTCTGCGAGGAGAGTTCGGCCTTTCGGGTTCCGCCAAAATGAAATTCCTGCTGAAGCCCACACCATCCTTTCAGCCCACCCCAGAGGACTTGCGAACCTTAGCCAAACTTCTGCAAGTTGGATCGGTCGACTCGACCCAAAAGCCGCCCAAGGCTCCCATGGCTTTGACCCCTTGGGGGGAGCTCTACCTGCCTTTGGAGGGACTGCTTGATCCGGTACAAGAATCCGCCCGGCTTGAGAAAGAGATCGCTGCCGCCGAGATCTCGCGCGCTCGGGAAGCCGCCAAACTGGCCGACCCGAAAATGAGTGCCAAGGCACCACCCGAAAAACAGGCGGAGTGGCGCCGTCTCGAGCAAGAGGCGGCGGAACGCATTACTCGCCTGCACGAACAGCTGAAACTTTTCACAACTTAATCAACAACTCCATTTTTTCCACTAGGCATATCCCCTCGGAGTCTGTTGGCTACTCGCTTCATGGAGTCAGGTCACACCATTCCCATCCTTGGCCAAGGCTATGTCCGCTATATTGATCATTTAGGATCGGACCTCCGCATCGTCGAATCCGCTCGCATTTCCTATAAAAGTCCGAGCAAAGGGGTGGAACAGGATAAAAAGCTCCTCATCTACTTGTATAAACATCGCCATACCAGTCCGTTTGAGCAGTGCTCGATTACCTTCAATATCAAGATGCCCATCTTCATTATGAGACAGTTTGTCCGGCACCGCACCTTTCGCCTGAATGAGTGGAGTGGTCGATATTC
The DNA here is from genome assembly GCA_945874125.1 of Verrucomicrobia subdivision 6 bacterium. Taxonomy (GTDB): domain Bacteria; phylum Verrucomicrobiota; class Verrucomicrobiia; order Methylacidiphilales; family Verrucolacustridaceae; genus Verrucolacustris. The sequence goes on from CAMCFB010000050.1 coordinate 963, forward strand.
CGAATTGGCCGACGAGTTTTACCTCCCCACCCAGTGGCGGGCGGCCGACGCGAAGAATAAACAGGGCAGCCAAGTCTCCGACACTCTGGACCACGCCGCCCTAACGCAGGAGGTACAGGCTTGCCACAATGCGGCTTATGCCTCCTACCAAAGTCTTCTCCAAAAAGGTGTGGCCCGTGAACTGGCTCGCATGGTTCTGCCCGTCAGCATCTTCACCGAAGTCTATGTCAACTGCGACCTCCACAACCTGATTCACTTTCTGCAACTCCGGGAAGACGACCACGCCCAGCAGGAGATCCGTGAAATGGCCGCCGCCATGCGCCAAGTGGCCGAACAGCTGTACCCCTGGACCTTCGAGGCCTTCCATAAATATCGTTTGGGAGTGACGGACCGGCCTGTCTCTGCTTAGATTTCTCTATGGCTAAAAAAGTTACCCCTCCCAAAGTCGTTCCCAGCAAAAAAGTCTGTTTTTTACCCCTACTAGTTGCAGGTGCAGCGGGGTTTCTTCTCGCCTTACTTGTTCTTAATGGATGCCCGATGATGGGCGAATGCCCGATGTATTCGGAGGCATGCCCCGTCACCTCAACCCTCATGCAGGTGGAGCTGGCCCTGGAGAAAAATGACCTCCCCAAGGCAAAAGCGGAAGCGAGCAAGCTGAGCGAGCAGCTAGAGCGCACCATGCCCGACCTTGCCAAACTTGCCGATAAAGTCTCTCAGAGCACCTCGGTCAGTCAGGCCCGCACACGACTCCAGGAATTAGAAAAAAAGATGATGTCGGACGTGTCGGGCACTTACCAAAAGTGATTTGTTGGGTTGCGACTGCCCTGGCTGGGCTGCTTCTGCCCTGCTTCGCTGCGACTGATACCCCCATGACCATTGGCTCCCCTCTCCCTAGCCTCAGCGCCAAAGATCAAGAAGGACAAATCGTCAACCTACCCACTTTCGGCCAAGAGGGTTTTCTGCTCGTCTTCTTTTACCCGAAGGCCAATACCCCCGGCTGCACCACCCAAGCTTGCAGCCTCCGAGATGGCTACGAAGATCTGCAAAAGCGTGGAGTCAAAATTCTCGGAGTCAGTGCGGATGATGTGGCCGCACAAAAGAAATTCGCCACCGACCACAAGCTTCCCTACCCGCTGCTGGCCGATCACGAGAATAAAATTATCCAAGCCTTTGGAGTCGGCGGCTTATTTGGGTTCGCCAAACGGTCCGCCTTTCTTTTCCGCAATGGAAAGCTGATTTGGCAAGACCCCAAAGGCTCCACCCAAGACCAGGCCAAGGTCGTGCTCGACTTGTTGGCGACTCTCCCTGCGCCGTGAAGTCGTTCCGCAAGGAACTTACTTTTCAAACACCCTCTCGTCGCGCATTCGTTAATATCACCCCTCAGGTCGAAGCAGCCCTGCTGGCTGCCAGAGTCCAAGAGGGGTTGTGCCTGGTCAACGCAATGCATATTACCGCATCGGTTTTCATTAATGACAACGAGTCAGGCCTGCATGCGGATTTTGAGACGTGGCTGGAAAAACTGGCACCGGAAAAACCACACAACCAGTACCGCCATAATGGGGCGGAAGACAACGCCGACGCCCACCTGAAACGAACCCTGATGGGTCGGGAGGTAGTGGTGGCGATTACCGCCGGAAAGCTGGATTTCGGTCCTTGGGAGCAGATCTTCTACGGCGAGTTTGATGGTCGCAGAGCCAAGCGAGTGTTGGTGAAGATCATCGGCGAATAACCCCGCCTTTCCCTCTTTCCCACACCACCAACCGATTCTATAAAAGAGCATGGCTTCGATCTTCGGTAACCGTCTGCAAATCTTTGCGGGCAATGCCAACCAAGAGTTGGCGCAAGGAATTGCGGATTACCTGAAAGTCCCGCTCGGTAAAGCCACCGTCACGACTTTTCCCGATGGGGAAACCTTCGTCAAATATGACGAGAACATTCGTGGCAATGATCTCTTTATCGTCCAACCCACCTGCCCGCCCACGAACCAGAACCTGATGGAGCTACTCATCATGGTGGATGCGGCCCGTCGCGCCTCCGCTTTCCGGATCACTGCCGTGCTCCCTTTTTTCGGATATGCCCGCCAAGATCGCAAGGATCAGCCGCGCGTGCCCATCACCGCCAAGCTCGTCGCCAATCTTCTCGTCGCCGCCGGGGTGAATCGAGTCCTCGCGATGGATCTCCATGCCCAACAAATTCAGGGATTTTTCGACATCCCGGTCGACCACCTATTTTGCGCCCCCATCTTCTACAACTATATCGTGGAGAAAAAGATTCCGGATCTTGTGGTCGTCACCCCCGACATCGGTGGCATGAAGATGGCCGCGGCCTACTCCCAAATGCTCGACTCAGGACTTGCCATTGTGAGTAAGAAAAGACTCAACGCCTCCGAGACGCAATCCACCCACCTCATCGGTGATGTGGCGGGTAAAAATGTTCTTTTGGTAGATGATATTACTGAGACCGCTGGAACTATCTGCTCCGCCGTGGAGATTTTGCGCCAACATAAGGCCAAAGATATTTATGTCGGGGTTCCCCATGCCGTTTTAGGCGAAGTCGGCCGAGAGCGCCTGAGGCAGTGCAAGATTAAGGAGCTCATCACGACCAACACTACCCCCCAAGAGGAGATTCCCGGAGTCACAACCCAAGTACTTTCCGTTGCACCGCTGTTGGGGCAGGCCATCTTGCGAATCCACGAAGGAGAGTCGGTCTCCTCACTTTTTGAGATTCGATCGGGCGTTAAGACGTAAGCAAAGCTTACTGACCCAGCACGTAAGCAAACATGAGAGGGGCGACAATCGTCGCGTCCGACTCAATGACAAATCGGGGCGTTTCTGGTCCCAGCTTACCCCACGTAATTTTCTCATTCGGGACCGCCCCAGAGTACGATCCGTAACTGGTCGTCGAATCACTAATTTGACAAAAATAACCCCAGAGAGGGACGCCCGTTTTTTTCAGATCTTGATGGAGCATGGGCACGACACAAATCGGAAAATCCCCCGCAATCCCTCCGCCTATCTGAAAAAAACCAATGGGTGACTTTTGGTTAGATTGATACCACTCCGAAAAAGCAATCATGTACTCCACCCCGCTTTTCACAATTTGCGCCGAACCAACACTTTTTTGAATACAGGCCGCGGCAAACATATTCCCCAAGGTGGAGTCCTCCCACCCTGGCACGACCATCGGAAGGTTCTTCTCGGCTGCAGCCATCATCCAGGAATCCTTGGGGTCAATTTCGTAATATTTTTTCAGGAGCCCTTTTTGCAAAACCTCATAAAAGTACTCATGTGGAAAACGACGCACTCCCTCCTTGTCATCCCGTTTCCACAACTCCATCACCGTACCTTCGATGCGGCGCATCGCTTCATGTTCGGGAATACATGTGTCGGTCACACGATTGAGGTGATCCTTCAGAAGTTTCTGCTCATCTTTCGCTGTCAGATGTCGATACTCGGGAATCCTGCGATAGTGGTTATGGGCTACTAAATTATAGACATCCTCCTCCAGATTCGCGCCCGTGCAGCTGATCGCATGCACTTTCCCTTTTCGGATCATTTCCGCCAACGACAAACCTAACTCGGCAGTGCTCATAGCCCCGGCCAGCGTCACCAACATCCGTCCCCCATCCGAAATGTGTTTCCGGTAGGCCAGCGCTGCATCCTTCACGACGGCGGCATTAAAATGCCGATAATGGTGATCGATAAATTTTGAAACCGGTCCTTCAGCCATGCGTTGCTATTTACACCCTCCCGTCGAACAGTTGACAAGACTATTCGGTGTTTTTTTTATTTTTTTGAATTCTGGTGTGTGGATCAAAGAAAAGATCCAACGCCAAAAAAAGCGACTTAGCATGTCGGGCAAATAAAATACTCAACATCGGCGCGGGAACCACGCAAACGAAAAATAAGACCGAGGGATTGATATCGGTCGCCACACGAAGAACAAAATAGCTGGATATAACGCCCAACCCAATCACCCCGTAATTCACGCCCCAGATCGCCATGAGAAAATATCCCGGCTCCCGATCATACGCATACCCACAATTCGGACATCCATCCAAAGGCGAAAACCAATCATCCAAAGATCGAACCTTGTCGAAGGGCAAAAAGATAGGCCTCTCTCCGCACGTGGGGCATCGGAGGCAGAGGGCTCGATAGGTGTAGACCAGTCCCTTCCTCAGGGTTCGCGGATCATGGGCAATATTCATGCGCGATGATAAGGGTGTCCTGCCCGCCAACTTTCCAACCGGTAAATCTGTTCCATTAAAACCACCAGGGCCAAATCATGGGAAAGAGTCTGCGGGCCCATGGCGCGAACCGAATGACATCGGGCGCGAAACTCCTTGGTAAACCCATCCGCTCCACCAATCATCCAAACTAATCTCGTGTGCCCAGCGCGCTCCAACTTCTCCCACTCGTTTTTCCACTCCTCCGTCGTGTGCGACTTTCCTTGAGGGTCAAGACAGATGGACCACCATCCCTTTTCACATTGGTTGATCATCTCATCCTCCACCTTAGCTTCTTCGCGAAGGTGCACACAGTCAATCTGCGCATACCTCCCGATCCTTTTCTGAAACTCAGCCCCCGCTTCCTTTGCCCACCCGCTTGGACGCCCCACCAGGCAAACCCGATGTTTCATCCTAAGATCTTTTCCAACTCATCCACCCGGTCAGAAAAGATCTGGAGAGCCGCCTCAACTGGCGCGGGACTTTCCATATCTACCCCCGCCAAACGCAACGTTTCCAGCGGAGGCCTGGATCCACCCGACCGAAGAAAAGTCATGACGCGATCCAAAGCCCCACTCTCCCCCGCCAACAACCGAGCCGATAGAGCCATCGAGGCCGAAAGCCCAATCGCATATTTATAAACGTAGAAAGCGCTATAAAAATGCGGAATCCGCAAGCACTCCAATTCCAGGGGTGCCTCAATCTCCAATACCTCACCCAAATAGACCTCCAGCAGCTCCCGGTAGGCGATCCGGAAAAAGTCTAAAGTCAGAGCCACTCCTTTTTCCTCGGCCTGGTGAATCTTCTGCTCAAATTCAGCAAACATAACCTGCCGGTAGAGCGTTCCCCGAATATCGTCGATCTGCCGATTTAAAACATAGGCCCGAAGCATTCGATCGCTCTTCGCTGGACCCTCGAGATAAGCATGGGTAAGCAGCTCCTCATTAAATGTCGAAGCAACTTCCGCTAAAAAGATCGGGTAGTGAGCATCCTGAAATAGCTGGGCCCGATGACTCAGCCAAGAGTGCATCGAGTGGCCCGCTTCATGGGCTAAGGTATACACATCCGCCAAAACGTCCTCGCGGTAGTTCATCAGAATGTAGGGTGGATTTTGGTAACTGCCGCTGGAAAACGCCCCACTCCGTTTTCCACGATTTTCGTAGCGATCGACCCATCGTTCAGACCCAAGCCCACGCCCCAGAACTTCGGTATACTCTTGTCCTAATGGACGGCACGCCTCTGTCACGAGTCGCGCCGCCTCCTCGAAACTGGTCTTTTTCGAAACCTGGTCCACCAGCGGCACCTGCAGATCGGCCGCCCGCAATTCTTTTAACTGCAGAACTTTTCTTCGTAAGCGATGATACTTCTGCAAGGGCTTTAGGTTAGCTCGAACCGTTGTCGTCAGCGTTTCGTACACCACCTCTGGAACTCGGTCCGGGAAAAGGGATTGCGCCCGCGCACTCGGATACCGACGAGCCTTCGCACGAAACACATCTCCCTTCACGGAGGCGGCCAGTGCGGCCGAAAGCGTACCGGCGTGTTGTTCAAACTCCGTGTAGTACTGCGTCCATGCCGCTCGACGAATCTCGGGACTCCGACGCTGTAGAAGAGAGGCGAAAGTTCCGTGACTTAACTCAATCTCCCGACCATCTTCATCCCGAACCTTACCAAAACGGAAATCGACATTGGTCAGCTGCGAGAAGATCTCATCGGGTCCACTTAAGACGGGACCAACCAAGGAAAGAATTCTTTCCTCCCCCACACCCAAAATATGAGGTCGATATCGTCGGATTCTTTCCAACTTTCCCACCCACTCCCTCAAACTTGGGTGTTGAAGCAGCTTAGACCAATCCTCCTCCTCGACCTGCATCAGCTCAGGCAACATCCACGACGCCTCCTCCGCCAGTTCCGTCTGCAGGTGTTCCAACCGTAACGTCCGATCCCGGGCCGCACCGTCCCCCTCATCTTCCGAGACTTTCAGGCTCGCATATTGACCCACCCTCTCCAACAGAAGATCCATCTCCCTCTCCTCCGCCAAAGCTTTGGCCAGATCCTCTGGATGGGACAACTTGCCCTTCCAACGCGGCAATCTTCCTTTGAATCCTTT
>CAMCFB010000051.1 GCA_945874125.1 Verrucomicrobia subdivision 6 bacterium
GGCGGAGCGGTGGGAGCTGTTGGAAGAGGTCTTTGGAGAGGTTCGAAATATCCTGAGGAAGGCCGGCTGGATGGATCCGGCCGAGCGAAGGGCTGTTTTGGCCGAGAAGGGAACTCCGCAACAGGTTCAGGTCGTGCTGGCCGGAGTGGTCGAGATCCCTCCGATCTTTATGAAAATGTTACAACGTCTTTCCCAGCCTCCGCAGGTGCTGGTCTTCGCGCCCGAAAGTGAGAAGGAGGGGTTTGACGAGGTGGGGCGGTTGCATCCCGAATTTTGGGCGAAACGGAAAGCCGTACTGGAGAGTGGTCAGATCCACGCAGTGGTCCGGTCGGCTGATCAGGCGGCACGTTTGGCCGAAATGGCGAAGACCTGGCCAGGCGCCACTCTGGCCGTGGCGGATGAAAAGGCTGTAGCGGGGATTCGCGAGGCGTTGAGGGAAGAGGGGATGGAGTCGCACTGGGCGGAAGGGAGAAAGATGAGGGAGGGCAGGGTCGCCAGCTTTCTTCGAGCAGTGGCGGGTTATGTTTCCAGAAAACCTGGGGAGGCGCCCTCGTGGGATTCGGCTGCCCTGCTGATGCGGCATCCGGACGGGATGGGGGGATGGTGGAAGGCTTCGCAAGATCTGGACGCGTATGCGGAGAAGCATGTGCCGGAAAAGATGGATGCTGCCGAAGGACATCCCGCTGCCGGTTGGGCGAAAAAGTTGGCAGACAGGATCGGATTGGAGCCGATGGAGGAATCCGCCTCCGTTCAGGCACAAAAGGTTTCCGATATGCTGGTGGAGATTTACGGAAAGATGGAAGTGAACCTGGATCTTCCGTCGGGCCGAATGATGCGGGATTCTTTGCAGAAAGTTCGGAAAGTAATGGCTGAGTTGGTTTCCCTAAAATTACCGTATTTGGAAAAGATCCGGACGGCTGACTTCCTGCGTTTGGTATTGGCCGAGATGCAAGATGAGCAGGTGCCCGAACCGGCTCGCGCTGGAGCGGTTGAGATGGTGGGATGGCTCGAACTGGCGGAAGAGGATTCACCTTCCGTAGCAGTTGCTTCGTTTCATGAAGGCTCGGTACCCAAGAGTGTGACATCCGATGAGTTTCTTCCCGGACATTTGAGGGAGGCTCTGGGGGTAAATGACAATCTGCAGAGGCTGGCCCGGGACGCCTATGCCCTGGCGGTGGTTCTGGGGACGAGGGCGGAAAAGAGGGGGATTGTCGGACTAGTTGTTCCTTCGTTCAATCCGGCGGGGGACCCGGTGAAGCCGAGCCGCCTTTTGTTGGGAGGACTGAAGGGCAAGGAGTTGGCCGCCCGGGTTTTGGCTTTGACGGAGAAGCCAGAAGGGGAGCGGAAGAAGGAAAATCTCAAGTTTGGAGACGGATTCGGGGATGTGCCGGCGGGGAAGGAGATGATTGAACGAGTCTCGGTGACCGCCTTTCGGGATTATCTGAAAAGTCCGCGTTATTTTTATTTTCGGACAGTTCTTGGTTTGGCAACTGTGGAGGATGAGCCAGGGGAACTTTCCCCGGCGGGATTTGGGAGCCTGATCCATCGGGTGGTCGGCGCTTTTGGAAAAGACAAAAAAATACGTGAAAGTGTGGATGAGAAAGAGATATTTGAGTTTCTAAAAGGTGAGTTGGATCGGCAGACGCGGGAAAGATTTGGCGATCACCCCAAGGCCGCAGTTGGCTGGCAGTTGGAGATGGCGGAGGAGAGATTGGAGGCCTTTGCGCGGGTGCAGGCAAGGGAAAGGGCCGAGGGATGGCAGATCGTAGTGGCCGAGGAGGAGAAAGGTAAGGAGGGTCGTGCGGAGTTTGAGTTAAAGGACGCGAAGGGACGGGTGCTGCTGGTGCACGGTCGTCCAGACCGGATGGATTGGAACGAAAAGCAGAAGAGGTGGCGGATTGTAGATGTGAAAACAAGTTCTGTGCCGACGTCGCCTGATCGTGCGCATTGCGAGGCGGACGGCACATGGTGTGATCTGCAGATGCCACTTTATCGGGAGTTGGCGCCGAAAGTATTGAAGGAGGGGGTGTGGGATCCGGAAAAGTGTGATCTAGTTTATTTTCATCTACCCAAGGACGGGGAGAAGGCGGCGGTTTCAAAGCCGATGGACGAGGATCTCGTGGAGCGGGCTTTGGATAAGGCGAAGGAGGTGGCGGCGGATATTTTAGACGGAAAGTGGAAAGATATTGGAGAGCTGGATCCGGAGCAGACTTCGGAAACATTCATGGCGCTGTGTGGTCAGGCGGGAATTCCCCGGGAGATCGACGAGGAGGAGGCGGAATGAAAAAGTCGGCATCGACGACGTTGATCTCCGCCTCGGCCGGAAGTGGGAAGACCTATCAGCTGGCGGGTCGGTTCCTGCGGGTATTGCTCGAGCCGGAGTCCGGGGGCGGTCGGGTGGATCCAACGACTGTGCTGGCAACAACCTTCACGCGGGCGGCGGCGGGGGAGATTCTTTCGCGGGTGTTGGGTTGGTTGGCGCGAGCGGTCTTTGATCCGGAAAAGAGAAAACAGCTGGGCGAAATATCGGGTTCGGGGAAAGAGCCGACGGTGGCGGAGTGTGCCGAGGTGTTGGAGGCGATGACGGAGAGGATGCATCGGCTGCAGATCGGAACGATGGACGGGATCTTTGCCAAGGTGGCGCGTTCGTTTGGCCCTTCGGTTGGTCTGCCACAAGTCTGGACCATTGCGCTGCCTGAACAGGCAGCGAGGCTGGCGGAATCGGCGGTCGACGAGCTATTGGCCGGATGGGAAGGGGCAGAGGTGAGGAAGGCGTGGAGGAAGTTTAAGGGGAAGGCTCCGGCACTGGGATTGCGGGCCCAATTAATGGAGACGTTTGAGGAGATGCGGCTCGATCTGCGGGGGTTGCAGAGTGACGGAAGTTGGGCGACCGATACCGGTCCGAAAAGAATGGAAGCCGCTGCTTGTACCAAGTTACGGGATGCGGTGAAGACATTTACCGCTCCGAAACGCGGGCATTGGGTGAAGAGCTTGGAGAAGTTGGCCCTGTTGCTGGCTTCACCGCCCCGCTTGGTAGATCTGCTGGAGATCGGTCCCGTGCGCAAGCTGGCATTGAACGAAGGAAAGTATGATGGGGCGGATATTCCAGCAAATTTTGCCAAGGAGTTTTTGCCTTGGGCCCATAAAGCGAGGCAGGAGATGGTCCGGATCCATCAGTTGCGGGAGTCGGCCTTGGTGGCCTTGGCCGCGAAGTATGACCGGGCGCGTGGAGCACAGTCGTACAGTTCGGGCAGTTATACTTTTCGTGAGGTGGAGGCGGCGGCGCTGCAGGTGGCGGGTGGGCTGGATTCGGAAGAGTTGTATTTCCGGTTGGACGGCAGGATTGCACATCTTCTGTTGGACGAGTTTCAAGATACCAGCCGGCGACAGTTCAGCTTTTTCAAACCGGTGTTGGAGGAGACCACGGGGAAAGGCGGTCATGTTTTGGTCGTGGGCGATAGGAAACAGTCGATCTATGGGTGGCGAGGATCGGATCCCCGGCTGTTGAGGGATGTGGAGAAAGTAATGCCCGGGGTGAAGCGGGAGCTGTTGAGCGAAAGCTTCCGTTCCAGTCGGGCGGTGTTGGCGGCGGTGGATCGGGCTTTTGAAAAGCTGGCGGACTCCCCCTTGTTTGCGGAAAAGCCGGTTTATGCGCAGGGCGCGGCAGAGTGGAGCGAGGAGTATCAACAGCACAAATCTTCCCCGCAGGCAGCGAGTCAGGCGGGGAAGGTGGTTCTCTATGTCAGGCCAGGGAATTCCTCGGATGAGGTCAAGGCAGCCGTTCGAAAACAGGTGGACGATCGCGCGAAGACTCATGTGGAGAGTGAAAAGGGGAGTCTAGGGATTCTTTGCCGGACGCATAAGTTGATTCCAGGAATTTTGGCGGGGTTAAAGTCGCTCGGGATTGAGGCGAGTGGTGAGGGGGGAAATCCGCTCACCGACAGTGCAGCGGTGGAGATGATTCTGTCGTTGCTGAGCTGGGCGGACCATCCGGGACATTCGGCGGCCAGGCATCATGTGTGTGCGGGCGGTATGGCAGATGTGTTTGGGTGCGGGAAGGTGCCGGCAAAGATTTCTGGTGAGGATACGGAAGCTAGGGAGTTTTTGAACGAGTTGCGCAGGGAGATTTGCGACCGTGGTTTGGCTGAGGTGATGAGCGGGTGGATAGCTTCCAAAGAGTGGCGGGAAGCGGGTACGGCCCATGATGGGATGCGGTGTAGTCAGTTGGTGGAGTCTGCACGAGCATTCGATGAGGGCGGGGGCGGCAGGTTGGCAGAGTTTGTCCGGCGTGTGCGAGGAGAGAGGGTCGAGAATCCGCGGGCGGCGCAGGTTCGTGTGATGACGGTGCACGGGGCCAAAGGATTGGAGTTTGATCGGGTTATCCTGGCGGATCTGGACCGGGGCTTGAGCGCGGGAGGAATGGATAAGGTGAAAGTGCGGGTTTTGGAGGAGGAAAATCGGGCGGTGATTTTGCCGAGCGAGGGGGATGCTGAATTAATGGGTGTGGGCGAATTGGTCGATCAGGTGAAGGGAGAGGAGTTCATGGAGGCGTTGAGCGTGCTGTATGTGGGGTTGACGCGTGCGAAGCGGGATCTGGAGGTGGTGGTGGGTGGTCCGCGAAAAAAGGAGAATCTAAATCTGGGCAAAATATTGCGAAGCCAGTGGGCTTGGCCGGAGGCTCAGGCGGAGGGGGAATTGGAGGTGGTCGATTCTGAGGCGGAGAAGTTTTCCGGGCCGAAAAAGGCGGCTGTGCCGGCGGATCCCGGCGTGGCGGAGAAGGTGGGGGCGGCTCCGCGAAAGCCAGAGGTGCGGTTGGAGTTGGAGAGTCCGTCGGCACGAGAGGGAGGCGGAAAGGTACGGCTGGCGCATGTGATTACTCAGAGCAGCGGTAAGGCGTTGGATCGGGGCACGCGGATCCATGCGTGGCTGAGTCGTATTGAGTGGCATGACGGGAAGGGGCCGGAGGCGAAGCGGTGGGTTGAGGAGGCACCGGAGTTGTGGTGGGGAGTGGAGGAGGCAGAGGTGAGGAGAGAGGCTTTGGAAGTGGCTCAGCAGGTAGAAAAAGGGATGAAGTGGGTTTTTGATAAAAAGGATTGGGAAAAGCGATGGGCGGATGTGGCCAAATTGGAGGTTTGGAGGGAGAAAAGTTTTGCGGTGGTTTGGGAAAGAGAGGGTAAACGCGAGGTTTTGAACGGGACGTTTGACCGTGTGGTGGTGGCTCGTGATGGAAAGGGCAAGGCAGTGGCGGCGGAGGTGGTGGATTTTAAGACCGACCGACTAGACGGGGAGAAGGAGATGACGGAGCGGGCGGAATATTACCGGCCGCAGTTGGAGGCGTATGCGGAGGCTGTGTCGAAGTTGACGGGATTGAGTAGGGAGAAGGTGACGACGCGGATCGCGTGGGTCTGGGGGAAACCGAGTTTCCTTACAACTCCCTGTTCAGTTCCGGGGCCCTAACCTACACCAACGGAGTCTATGCTGGGGCGGGTGGATACAAGCGCTACTGGAATGCTACGGCGCAGGTACCTTATCTCTACTCAGCCACAGCGAAGCGGTTCATCACGTATGATGATTCCGAATCAATGCGGGTGAAGGCCAACTACGCCAACCAAGTCGGCTTAGGAGGATTGATGTTCTGGGAGCTGAGCGAGGATGTGACCAGTGGGACCACCTCCTTGCTGGATACCATCTACGACCGGGTACACCTGCCGTAGGTCGAAAAGAATCAGGGAACTCACGCTAAGATCGCCAAGGACGAAAAGGATGGACTAAGGAGCTTTTTGACCTACGACCCCAAATTCGAAAAAGCGCCTCGTAAATTATTCATAATGAACGACTTATTAGACCTACGACCCCAAGCAAGTCGTTGTGGGTCAGTGGTTTATGGGGCGGTTTTTTGAGGGGGGTTATAGGTACGAGACCTAAACTTTGGTAGGGCCGATGGAGCGTTTTAAGCTTAAGCGATGATTTCGATGCGGGTGCCTAATGGAATGAGATCGTAGAGCTCGATCACGTCGGCGTTTCGTAGGCAGACACAGCCAGCGCTGGCAGGTGTACCGATCAGGTCTTCGCGATTCGTGCCGTGGATGTAGATGTATCGGTCTTTGCTGGTTTTGTTGTGCGCTTCTTCTCCGTCGAGCCAGAGGATGCGGGTGAGGACCAGATTCTTTTCTTCTACGGGGTCGGAGGATTTCCAGACCCGACCATTGGGTTTGCGTCCGACAAATTGGGTGCCGGATTCGGCGTGGTCACCGATCTTTTGACAGACCCGGTGCCAGCCGAGAGGAGTTTTGTGGCTGTTGGGTTCGGAACCAGTGCCTTTTTTGGCGGTGGAGACCGGGAAAGAGCGGGAGACAGAGCCGTCATCGGCAATGATATCGAGACGTTGCGCGGAGATGGAAACACGAAGATGAGGCATTGGGTTTAGGTTAAAGTTGGACGAGACGCCTTAACGAGATGTTTCTGGGGTTAGAACAAGTAGAACGGGGCCTGGGGTGATGTGCCACCAGTTTCCAGTAGAGGAACGTTCGGAGGGAGTGGTGAAGTTGTACTGGTCGAGCCGAAGGCGGAGATAATCGTTTCCGGAAGAGTGGGGCTGCGAGGGTAGAAGATTCCAGACTTCCGCGTCGCCCTTTTGAAGTTTCTTGAGGAAAGGAGTGAACCAACCTGGGAGTTGGCCCCGTTCGGCGGAGAGAGCGGCGAACCACATCTGCCAGTCGAGTCGGGGTTGGAAGGGGGCGATTTGGGGAGGGAGTCGATCGGGCGGGCCGGCTTTGTCGGAAAACAGGATGGGCTGCCAATCGAGTCCGTTGGAGCTGCGTTCAAGGGTGAGTTCTGGGCGGCGAGTGGTCATAACGGCGAAGAGTCCGTAGCCGGAGGTGAGATGCCATGGGGCGAAAGAATTTTGCCATGTGGATTGGGAGGCGCGGGGGAGAAGTTGCAGAGCGGAAAGAAGGATGGGGATAGCGAGCGAGAGTTGGAGGAGGGCGGCGAGGGAGGCGAGGTGGCGCCAAGGAACGGGCGTCCACGGAAGAGGAACTGTTTTGGGAAGAAGGGAGGTGGGAAAGAAGCGGTTATCGATAAGAGTGAGACAGAGGGCGATGGTGAGGAGGTTAAAGAAGGCGTAGTTGCC
>CAMCFB010000052.1 GCA_945874125.1 Verrucomicrobia subdivision 6 bacterium
ACCCATCTGGAAGATCTCGAGGATATTTACCTAGCCTCGAAAAGACTACGCCGTCCTGCCCGATCGTACTCGTCCAAAGAAGTGAAGAATGAATTGGGTTTACCGCTTTGATGCACGCGCCCTCAAGGAGCTGAAGAAATTGGGCCCGAATGCCCAAAATCAAATCATTGCTTACCTCGACGAACGAATTGAAGGCTCCCACAATCCTCGCTCGATCGGCAAACCCCTCCGATCAGACTTTGCTGGGTTATGGCGATACCGCGTTGGCGATTACAGAGTCTTATGTCAGATCCAAGATCGCGCTGTGCTTGTGCTGGTGGTGGCGGTGGGACACCGAAGGGAAATCTACCGCTAAATCCCCCTCTACCTTTTTACCTTCGCCGCAACTTTGAGTCGCAATCCATTCAGCCGAATAAACCCTGTCGCGTCATCCTGATTGTAGGCCTTGGTCGGATCCGCCTCCATCGTGGCAATCTCTGGATTGTAGAGGCTTAGTCTCGACTTTCTGCCCGCCGCGTAGATTCCCCCTTTGTATAACTTCACCCTGACCACTCCCGTCACGTTCCTCTGACTCTCCTCCACCAACGCTTGGAGAGCCAACCGCTCCGGCGCAAACCAGAAACCGTAGTAAACCAACTCGCTATATTTGGGGATCAGACTATCTCGCAGGTGCATCACCTCGCGATCCATCGTCAAACTCTCCATCTGCCGATGGGCAAAATGAAGGATCGCACCACCTGGTGTCTCATAGACCCCTCGGCTCTTCATTCCGACAAATCGGTTCTCCACCATATCCACCCGCCCTACCCCATGTTTTCCACCCAGCTTGTTCAGCGCTCTCATGATCCCAAGGGGCGATAGCTTCTTCCCATTCACCGCAATGCAATCGCCCTTCCGGAACTCCAAGGTTACATACTCTGCCTTGTTGGGCGCATCCTCAGGAGAAACCGAAAGGGTGAACATCCTTTTGTTCGCCGGCGCAAACGCATCAAACCACGGATCCTCCAGAATCCCTGCCTCATAGGAAATGTGCAGGAGGTTCCGATCCATCGAGTACGGCTTTTTCGCCGTGGCTTGCACAGGAATCTTTCGCTGTTCGCAGTACCGAATCATCTCCGCTCGGCCCGGGAACCGCTTCCGAAAACGTTCATCCCTCCACGGCGCAATCACTTCCACATCCGGAGCCAAAGCGGCTGAGGTCAGCTCAAACCGAACCTGATCGTTCCCCTTCCCCGTCGCCCCATGTGCAATGGCTTGAGCTTTTTCTTTCCGTGCTATCTCCACCATCCGCTTGGCAATTAACGGCCGGGCAATCGAAGTGCCTAAGAAATATTGTCCCTCATAGATCGCTCCCGCCCGCATCATCGGAAAGATAAAATCCTTGGCAAACTCCTCCTGAAGATTATCGATGTAGATTTTGCATGCCCCTGTCTTGGCCGCCTTGGCCTTAAGGCCATGCAGTTCCTCTTCTTGGCCAATATCTGCACAAAACGCAATCACCTCTGCCCGATATGTCTCCTTCAGCCAAGCGAGCAGCACAGAGGTGTCCAAACCTCCCGAATAAGCCAGAACGATTTTCATCTAAGAGGCAGAGCGCAGATCCCCTCTGGGATTACGCCGCGACCGGCTGGGACTTGCGGGCCGTCCCTTTGATCTTGGCTAAGTGGGGCAACAGCTTTTCCTTTGCCGCCTTCACACTGAGCCCGTAGCGCACTCGTAAATCATCCGGCTTGCCGTGATCGACAAACTCATCAGGCCAAC
The DNA here is from genome assembly GCA_945874125.1 of Verrucomicrobia subdivision 6 bacterium. GTDB lineage: Bacteria > Verrucomicrobiota > Verrucomicrobiia > Methylacidiphilales > Verrucolacustridaceae > Verrucolacustris. The sequence continues at coordinate 1,762 of CAMCFB010000052.1, forward strand.
CAATCCGTACCACTGGAGTGGTCATGCCGAGATTCGAAACCTCCTCCAAAATGGCGCTACCAAAGCCTCCCTTGATCACGTGATCTTCAAAGGTCACAATCACATCCGCACTCTGACCAAAAAGCTGCAAGAGGGCGGTGTCGATCGGCTTGGCAAACCGCGCATTAATCACCGCCACTTCGATCCCCTCCTCCTTCTTCAACTCATCCGAGAGCTGCATCGCCATCGGCAACATCTGGCCATACGACCAGATGACCACCTTTTGCCCGTGCCGAATCACCTCCGCCTTGCCCATCGGCAAAGCTAATGGGGTTTTCTTGATCGCCGCGTTCGGACCAATTCCCCGGGGATAGCGAATAGCGACCGGCCCTGCATGCAAACTTGCCGTATAGAGCATGTCCACGAACTCATCCTCATCTTTCGGGGACATGTGAATCAAGTTTGGCACACCCCGCAAATAGGAAATGTCGAAGAGTCCGTGGTGGGTCGGCCCGTCGTCTCCCGAGAGCCCTCCCCGATCCATACAAAAAACCACGGGAAGATTCTGCAGACACACATCATGGATAATCTGGTCATACGCTCTTTGCAGGAAGGTGGAGTAGATCGCACAGAAAGGCTTAAATCCCTTCGTGGCCATTCCCGCCGCAAAAAGGACCGCATGCTCCTCCGCGATTCCCACATCAAAATATCGATCCAAATGTTTGGGTTGGAAACGATCCAACCCCGTGCCGTTGGGCATCGCCCCCGTGATCGCCACGATTCTGGGATCGCTGTCCGCCATTTTGGAAAGGGAATCGGCAAAAACCTCACTGTAGGTCGGCTGACCCAAAGCTTTGGTTTCACCGGTTTCGGGATCATACGGTCCCAGGCCGTGAAACTTTTTCTGCTTCGCCATCGCCGGCTCGTACCCCTTCCCCTTCGTCGTCACCACATGAAGAATGACGGGAAAATTCTGTGTTTTCAAAAACTCGAACATCTTGATCAGATTGGGAATATCGTGCCCATCCACAGGTCCGTAATAGGTCACGCCCAACTCTTCGAAAATCACGCTTGGGAAAATCATTCCCTTCACATGCTCCTCCGCCCGCCGAGCCACCTTCAGCGCCTTCGTCCCGCCTAACTTTTCAATAAAGTGCGCCGCCCGCTCGTGGAGATGAATAAACCGAGAATCGGTCGTAATCTTATTCAAATACCCGGCGATCGCCCCGACGTTCTTGTCGATCGACCACTTGTTGTCGTTCAAAATCGTGATCAAACGTTTCGTGTGGTGGGAAACATTATTTAAAGCCTCGAAAGTTACCCCACAGGTAAACGCCGCATCCCCCGCTAAACAAACCACATGCTCCTTGCCGCCCCGCATGTCTCGGGCCGACGCCATTCCCAACGCCGCCGAAAGAGCGGTCCCTGCGTGCCCTGCACCGAAACAGTCGTGCTCACTCTCGGTCCTTAACATGAATCCATTCAACCCACCCTGCTGCCGGATCGTGTGAAACCGATCCCGCCGCCCCGTCAAAAGCTTGTGAACGTAGGCTTGGTGACTGACGTCAAAAACGAAGTGATCGGTCGGAGTATCAAAAACACGATGTAACGCGATCGTCAGTTCCACTACCCCGAGGTTGGGCCCCAAATGACCTCCGGTTTTGCTGAGAACGCCAATCAACTCCTCGCGGATTTCCTCAGCCAGCTGGGGAAGCTTTTCCAGGGGAATTTTCTTAACGTCGGCCGGGCCCTTGATCTGATCCAACAGTTTAGTTGCCATGAATAGCAAATTAGATGAGCAGATCGGGGGCTCCCCGACCAGCCTTCTTTCCATGCCCAGATTTGTGAGGCTCCCCCCCCATCTCCTCCAACTCCCCCTCCTCCATGGATCCGTCTTTCTTCTTGGTTAACAACGTGATGCGCTTCTCGGCCGCCTTGAGCTTTTCGTGGCATGCCGCCACCAGCTTCATGCCTGTTTCATACTTCTCCACGATCGTCTCCAGCGGAAGTTCGGGAGATTCCATCTGCCCCACCAATCCCTCTAACTGCTTCAGATTTTCCTCAAAAGAAGGCTCCCCCGATGTCTTACTCATCTTTGCCATATAAAATCATTCCTCTGGGGGCTGTTCCAAGTCGAGTCCTTATTCCTTTTTTCCCTTCACTTGAACTTCCACTCTACCATCCGCAAACCTCACCACCAAATCCCCCTGCCTGCGCGCAGGCTCCACTTTTCGTATCAATTTACCTTCCGGTGATTGCACCAACGCATAACCCCTTTTTAAAGTCTCCTCCGGGCCCATCGCCCGCAACCGATCCAGCGCCGCCTGCACCCGTAAGGAGAATTCCCGCAACCTCCGCTCCGGTCGCAACGCCGACCATCTTCCCAACAAACCCTCCGCATACTGCTTGCGATATCGCCACCCTCTTTCCAAACCTCGCATCAACTGCACCGCCAGCTCATCCACGCGCTGTCCACTCATCTCCACCATCTTCCCCGGCTCACGAAAAACATAACTCCCCGCCAAATCCCCCAATCTCCTCTTCTTTTCTTCCACAAAGTCGATGACCGCCTCAGCGAGTCGCTCTCCCCACCCTCGCACCTCCTCCCGCCAATCCTCGTCCGGGCGACTCACGATCTCCGCCGCCGCCGAAGGAGTCGGCGCCCTCACATCCGCCACAAAATCACAGATCGTAAAATCGGTCTCATGCCCGACTCCGCTGATCACCGGGATCGGACTCGCCACCACCGCTCGTGCCACCACCTCCTCATTGAACGCCCACAAATCCTCCAAACTTCCGCCCCCCCGCACCACCATCACCACGTCCGCGAGATTCCTGCTTCCAATCTCGCCAATCGCATCCGCGACTTCCTCCGCCGCCCCTTCCCCCTGCACTTTCACCCCGAAGACCGTGATTCGGATCCGAGGACATCGGCGCTGCAGAACGTGAATCGCATCCCGCACCGCTGCTCCCGTCGGACTGGTCACCATCACCACCCTCTCCACAAAATCTGGAATCTCTCTCTTCCGTTCCGCGGAAAAAAGTCCCTCTGCCTCCAACTTCCTTTTCAACTCTTCAAAGCGCTGGTGCAAATCACCTTTCCCCGCTGGTTCCAGATTTCTGACGATCAACTGATACGCCCCACGAGGCGCATAGACCGACACCTCCCCCTCTGCTACCACCTTCGCCCCATCCTGCGGTTGCACTCCTAAACGCAGTGCCGACCCCTTAAAGAGCGCACACGGAATTTGGGACCCCTCATCCTTCAAGGTGAAATAGTAGTGCCCCGAAGATTGATGCCTCAGATTGGAAATCTCCCCCTGCACCGACACCTCTCCCACCTGCTCTTCCAGAATCTCCTTAATCTGCGCCGTCAGCGCAGACACACTCAGCGGTTCCACCCGATTCACTTCGGTCGTTGAATCCTCTGAATCGCCGTGGCCTTGCCCGTCGCCTCATCCACATCGATCACCACCCCGTCCAACTGAATCCCGCCCGTCGCTAGGTGCATCTTCACCGGCATCAAGGTCCGAAACCGATCCACGATAAAACTTTTCTCCCGCCCAATCACCGAGTCATGAGCCCCACAAAAGCCCACATCCGTAATATACGCCGTTCCTCCGGGCAACACCTTCTCGTCCGCTGTCTGCACGTGAGTATGAGTCCCCACCACCGCCGATACCTTCCCATCGAACGCATGCCCGAAGGCAATCTTCTCCGAGGTCGTCTCCGCATGAAAATCCACCAGAATGGCCGACGTCTCTTGTCGAATCTCCTGCAAGATCGGATCGATCTGCAAAAAGGGATTGTCCACATCCGCTTTCATAAAGGTCCGCCCCATCGCATTGATGACCCCCAATTTCTTTCCATTGCCCGTCACCACAATCCAACCCTTGCCCGGACAGGATGCAGGAAAGTTGAAGGGCCGGATCAGCCTCGGCTCCTCCGCAAAGAAACTCATGATCTCCCGCTGATCCCAACAGTGGTCCCCCAGTGTGATCACGTCCACCTTGGCTCGAAAAATATCATAGGCCAACTTGGGGGTAATTCCGTTGCCTCCCGCCACATTCTCCCCATTCACCACGATAAAATCGGGGGCAAACTCCTCAATCAAGCGCGGCATTCCGTCCCGCACCGCCTCCCGCCCGTACTCCGCCACAATGTCTCCCAGAAAAAGGATGCGCATCTGTTTAGCCTACCTTCCCCTTTTCTTTTGACCAATCTCCAAACATTCCCTTGAGCCAACTTTTCCGCCAAGATACCCCCATGCCCAAGCCGTTCGTCGCCTCCCAACCTGGCCCATTGCTCGAACAGATGTTCAGCGCCTGGCCCGACGAGAAGAAAAAACAGATCCGAACCTGGCTCAAATTCCAAGCCGTCACCGTCAATGGCCGCCCCGTTTCCCAGTTCAACCATCCCTTGGCTATCGGAGATTCTGTCTCGATTCGATCCGATCGTTTCGCCGCCCCAAAAACCAGTCTGCCCTCAGGTATTAAAATCTTTTACGAGGACGCCCACCTTCTCGTCATTGCCAAACCCGAGAACCTCCTCAGCATCGCCAGTGAGGCCGAACCAGAAAAAACCGCCTACTTCCAGCTGACCGAATATGTCCGGCAAGCTCATCCCCGCTCCAAGGAGAGGGTTTGGATTGTGCATCGCCTCGATCGCCAAACTTCAGGCCTGATGGTTTTTGCCAAAACCCCCGAAACCAAGGAAATCCTGCAAAGTCGATGGGATCAGTTTGAAAAGAAGTATGAGGCGGTCGTCGAGGGACACTTACCCCAAGAAACCGGAACCCTGAAATCCGATCTGGACGAATCCAACCCCTTTAAAGTTTTCATTCGCCCTGCCTCCGCCCTCACCCGGCACGCCATCACCCACTACCGACTCCTCAAACAGAACCGTCACCGCTCCCTCGTCGAACTCACCCTCGAAACAGGTCGGCGCCATCAGATCCGCGTTCAACTCTCTTCGTTGGGCTGCCCAATTGTCGGGGACGAAAAGTACGGTGCCAAAAGTGATCCCGCCGGCCGTCTCGGTCTCCACTCCTCCTTTCTGCGACTGATCCATCCCGTGACAACTCAAGAGCTTCGCTTCACCTCCCCTCTGCCCAAGCCCCTGGCGAAACTCGTCTCTTAATCCTGCCCGGCCAGCCCATACCGCTCAACGCGTGTTCTTAACGCCGCCCGCGTAACGCCCAATACTTCCGCCGCCCGCTTCACATTTCCATC
>CAMCFB010000053.1 GCA_945874125.1 Verrucomicrobia subdivision 6 bacterium
CCCAGCGTCATGCGAAAGTGCGCCTTCCCCTCTTCACTCATTTTCAAAAACACCCCCACCGTGTCCGCACACTCCTCATCTTTCCGCACGTCCTCCAAATCAAACTTCTCCCCCTCCTTTGGCTCGTAATTTTTTGTCGTCAAGCTGTAGGAAACCAGACTCTCCCTCTTCTCCTCCTCGGGCAGATGCTCGAACAGTTGCACAATCTCCTGAAGCTTTGTCGGATAAGCCATCTTTAGCCTTTCGACCTCGCCACCGCGTCTTTCTTGGTCCACTCCCATAATTTTTCCAACTCCATCGATAACTCTCTTTTCGCCTTTTCCAAATCCTCGCCCGTCCCCACCTTCCGCTTTCCAAAAAAGTAGCACTTCATCTTTGGCTCCGTTCCCGACGCCCGCACCGCCACCCGAAATCCCTCCCCCAAATCAAAGATCAACATTCGCTCCTTCGGAATCTCGACCCCATCCACATCGTAGTGACTCCCCTTTTCATAATCCTGCACCCCCACCACTCTTCTCCCCCCCCACTCCTGGGGCGGTTTTTCCTGATAACTCGCCACCGCCCGCGCAATCTGCTTCGCCCCCTCCGCCCCGCTCATCTCCAACGTCCCCAACTTCTCCCAATACAGCCCATGCTTCCGATAAATCTCATCCATCTCCTCCAACAAGTTCCGCCCGTGCGACTTCGCCCACGCCGCCGCCTCGACCAACATCAGCACCGCCCCATTCGCATCCTTGTCCCGCACGAAATCCCCCCCGCTGTACCCGTAGCTCTCCTCCCCGCCAAAAACAAAAAAGGTGCTCTTCTCTATTCTCCTCCTTCTCCACTCCTCCGCCCCCATCGTCCCTCGCCCTCCCGCCTGCTTCTCATAGATCCCCAGCTTCTCCCCGATATACTTAAATCCCGTCAACGTCTCGACACACTTCATTCCCACCGACCCCGCCATCTCCTTTTGCAGATCGGTCGTGACAAACGTTTTGATCAAACAACAGCTCTTCTCCTCTCCCGACCGGATCCATCCCCGCGCCCGCATCCGATCGATCCGGTACGCCGCCAGCAACGACCCAATCTGATTCCCCGTAATCAGCTCATACTCCCCCCCAACATTTCGTACCGCCACCCCCATCCGATCTGCATCCGGATCGGTCGCCACCACCAAATCCGCCCTCTCCCTCTTGGCCAACTCAATTCCCATGGCCAGTGCCTCCCCATTCTCTGGGTTGGGTGACTTCACCGTGGGAAACCTTCCATCCCCCTTCTCCTGCGCCGGCACGATCGAGACCGGTACGCCGACCGATTTCAACATCACCGGCACAATTCGAATCCCCGTCCCATGCAACGGGGTGAAAACCACCTTCAACTTGGCCCCTTCCTTCTTCAACATCTCCCCCTCGATCACCAACTCCTGCAACGCCTCCAAATAAGCCTGATCCAACTCAGCCCCGATGCTCACCACCTTCTCCCCACCCTTCGGTGCCGCCTCCACCGCCCCGTCCGGCACCGCCTCCACCTCCCGAATGATCCCCGAGGCGTGTGGCTCCACAATCTGCGCCCCATCCGAAAAATAAACCTTATACCCGTTGTCGTGCGCTGGATTGTGGCTCGCCGTCACCTCCACCCCGGCCTGCGCCCCTAAATGCCGCACCGCGAAGGACAGCTCGGGCGTCGACCGATCTTCCGCAAAGAGATAGGCCGTCCCGCCCGCCCCCGCCACAATTCGGGCGGAGAGCTCGGCAAACTCGCGCGAAAAGTGACGCGTGTCATGGGAAAAGACAACCGAGGGAGCCTGCCCCGCAAAATTCTTTTTCAAGTAGTTCACCAAACCCTGCGTCGCCCTAGCCACATTGCCATAATTCATACAGTTCGTTCCCACCGCGGGAAACTCCGGTCGACCCAGCCCGGTCGGCGTGCCCTTCTCCGCCTCGGTCACGACTTTGCCGATCGTTCGCCCCCTCAAACCACCCGTGCCGAAAGCCAACTTCCGAAAAAACCGATCGTTTAACTCCCCCCACTGCCCCTGCTCGACCAACTCAAGAATGCTTTCTTTGTCCCTCGCCACCGTATCGGGTGAATTTAGGAGCCGCGCTATGTTGTTGCCGGAATCGGCCAGCAGACCTCCGGCTTGCGCCGCTCGCTCCAACTTCTGCTGCCAATTCTGATTCACAAAAACCTTTCTAGCTTCCTTTCCATCCGCAGGCGAGATTCCCTACTGAATCCAGTGTCTAAGAAAAATCCACCCAAATATCTCTGCCAGCGCTGCACCAACTGCTGTCGCTGGCCCGGGGACGTCAAGGTCTCCGAAAAGGAGATCTCTGCCATCGCCTCCTTCCTCAAAATGGACGAGGCCGAGTTCATTGGAACCCACACCCGCCTCCGCTCCGACCGACGAGGCCTCTCCCTCATCGATCAGCCCGATGGAGCCTGCATCTTCCTCCAAGGCCAGGAGTGCCAAATTCAATCCGTCAAACCCGAACAGTGTCGCGGTTTTCCCAACGCCTGGAACTTCCCCGGCTGGCGCGAAGTGTGCGAGGCCACCGAAATTTAGTCGGTCTTCACTCCCATCAGCCGAAAAAACGGCCTCTCGCCCCTTTTTAACTCCAGCCAAGCAAACGAGCGTGGCGCCCCCTTGTTCGCCAAACCAGCCGACCCCGGATTCAAAAATCTCGTAGTCTCAATCTCCTGATCCCGCGGAACGTGGGTGTGTCCGTGCAAAAGATGTTGTACCCCCGCGGGGGCCGACCGTGGAGGAATATGGAGCAGATGAAATCGGTGACCCAAGCGTTCCAGCTCTAAACTCATCGGCCACGAGGCCTCACTGTCCTGATTCCCTCTCACCACCAAACTGGGCCTCCCCAAAGCACAGATTTTTTCCCAGCTCACCCGCTCACACACATCTCCCAAATGCCAGATTTCATCCGCCTCTTGGATCGATTCCAAGACAAACGGGGAAAGTCGGTCATGCGTATCCGCAACTACCGCGATCCGCCAGCTGACCGACACCTTAGCGGACGGGTGCCGCCACGAGGGCGGAGCGAACTGGACCCCCGGAGCGCCGCGCCGACCACTCCACCCCTAGCACAAACAGCCCCGTAAAAAGGAGATCGGAAATCAACGAGCCTCTTAAAAAAGTCCATGTGGGGGGGTACCCCGGAATTCCCACGGTCAAAGCCTGAACCCAACCCGCCCAGCTTTTTTCGTAAATCGGAATGGTCCACCATGCGCCCGTGTTCGTCACCATGTAGAAGAGCAAAGTCGCCCCGATGGAACCCCCCAACCAAACTTTCCCGGAAGGATGATTCGCCAAACGACTCCCCAACGCCCAGATCAGCAAATAAGAAATTGCCGCCAACCCCGTTCCCTCTGTCCAAGGACCCAAACCGTAATATAGATTAAGAAAGATATCTGAAACCAGTAGCGCCACCAGAGGCGCTACCCAGCTCCAAGGACGGGGAAAATAAAGCGCCCCGCAAAGCGCCAAGGCCGCCAAAGGCGCAAAGTTTTCCGGCCCACCCACCCAGGGACGAACACACCGAAACAGGGCCACGCCTGCCACCAGAAAGATTGCCCAACGCATCTTCACATTGTGCACCCTTTCAGAAATCTTGGCAAATCCTTGGCTCCAACCTTGACCTCGTATCCTTTCCCCTTCACTCTTTCCCCTTATGGGTAAACAGTACAATGCCGTCCTGAAGAAGCGCCGCCGCTTGCGTTATCTCAAACGCAAAAAGATCAAAGCCAAAGCCGGCGCCAAAGCCCCCAAACCCGCCGCGGGATGAACCCCCCTGCGCGGCCCCCCGTGGACCCCGCGCCCCGTTACCTTCTCGTCGACGGCCACAGCATCATCTTTGCCTGGCCCTCCCTCCGCTCCCTTCACTCCCAAAAGCCACTGGCGGCCCGCCAAGAGCTAACCCGACACCTCTCCCAACTGCACGACTCAGGCCGCTGGCGGGTCACCCTCGTCTTTGATGGCCAAGCCGGAGGCAAAGAGGAAAAAGCGGCCAACTCCTTGGCCGTGCTCTACGCCGCTTCAGGGCAAACCGCCGATAGTGTCATCGAGCGCATCGTTCAGCTTCACCAAGGCAAAGGGGAAATCGCGGTCGTGACCGCCGATCATGCCGAAATGACGACGATCGAGTCTTTCGGAGCGGTCGGCTACTCCCCCGATTGGCTCGCCCAGGAAATTCTGGCGGCCGGCCAAGAAATTCAGGAATCACTCGCCCGCTACCGCAAAAAGAAACTCACATGAATTCACACCCCTGCCAGTAACTCTCCAACAAAACTCTCCAATCGCCTTGGGTCAATTCTCGGGTCAAGCGATGCTTTGGCCAACAAGACGTATGTCGATCGCAGGAAAAATTAGCCTCGGGGGATCGGTCGGGCTCTCCCTCGCCACCGCCGCCTTAGCCTTCATGGTGATGGGCACCAAAAATCGTTTCGCCCAGCAACTCGTCGCTGTGGAATCCTCCCTTCGGGAGGGCAAGTTTACTGCACTAGGCCTACCCTATACGGCCAACTTTATGGAGACGGAGACTGAACCTGCCGCCACCGTGGCCCAAGCTGGACAAAAGTGGGCTTTGACCGGAGACGATCTCAAAGCTGCCAAAACCGCCGAGGAAGCCGCTAAAAAGGATGCCGAGGAAGCCAAGGCGAAAGCCCAAGAGCTAAGCCTCAGCGCCGAAAAACTCACCAAAGACCTCGAATCGGCCAAGACCGACCTCGATTCGACCAACTCCAAACTCAAACTTACCGCCGAGCAACTCCAGACCTACACCGATGAACTCAAAGGTAAAAAACCAGCCGAGCTCTTTACCGAGCTGAGCGATCTATCGGAAAAGGCCAAAGTGGCCGAATCGGAAAATAAACTTCTGGCCGCCGCCAAAGCCAAGGCCGACGAAGACCTGAAAAAACTCCGCACTGAAGTGGAAATGACCAAGCCAGGCAGCGCCAAGTCGATTGCCCTCTCCGGAAAAATCGTCGCGGTGAACCCCACCTGGAACTTTGTCATTCTCGACCTTGGGAAAAACGATCAGGTGGTCGAAGGTCTCACCATGGTTGTCTATCGGGGCGATAAAATGATCGGCAAACTGAAGACGGTCACCGTGGACGCCCAAACCTCCGTCGCCGATGTTCTCCCTGGCACCCCCGCCTCTGCCATTGAAGTCGGCGACCAAGTCGTTTATTGATTCGGTATGACGAAATTCGGTCCGGCCTCCCTCTCCCCACTCATTCTAGTCCTTCCCCTCCTCCTCGGCGCCTGCGCCTCAGGCGGGGGTGGGAAAAATGCGGACGGCACCCCGAAAGACGAAGAGAGCGTGACGACGACCCCTTGGAATAAACCCGCCTCTTGGGAGGGCGGTTCGGGAATCCCGGGAATGGGCGGTTCCCGCTAACCGTCTCGAGTTAAGCGGGTAGCCTGCCTCGCTGGATCAACTCCTCCGCAATCTGCACGGCGTTCCACGCCGCTCCTTTCAGCAGCTGATCCCCACTGACAAAAAAAGCGATTGAATGGGGGTCTCCCTCCACTTCTCTGACTCGACCCACGAAAACATCCAGCTCGCCCGAGGCGAGGCTCGGCATGGGGAAAAGATTCTTCTTCGGTTCATCCACCATGCGCACTCCCGCTGCCCCCTCCAGCGCACGCTTCGCTGCCTCCAGCGAGATAGGTTTTAGAAAACGCGCCACCACCGCCTCCGAATGGGCCCTCGGCACCGGCACCCGCACGCACGTCGGCACCATCCTCAATTTCGGCAGCCCAAAAATCTTACGCGTCTCCTCCACCATCTTCTGCTCCTCCTCGTTATACCCGTCCTTCCCCACCGGACTGTTGTGCGAAAATAGGTTCATGGCCAAGACGTGGGGAAACACCTCCGCCTGGAGCTCTTTCCCCGCCGCATAGTCCCGTACCTGCTGGTCTAACTCTGCCATCGCCTTCGCCCCCGCCCCGCTGGCCGATTGATACGTCGCCACCACCACACTCTCCAGACCCGCCAACCGATGCAAAGGCACCAAGGCCACCGCCAGAATTGCGGCCGAACAGTTCGGATTGGCAATCAATGTGGGCTTGGCGTCGAGCAACTCCCCATTCACCTCGGGCACGATGAGAGGGACATGTGGATCCATCCGAAAAGCGGAGGAGTTATCAATCACCACCGCTCCCGCTTTGATCGCCAACGGCACAAACTCCCGCGAACGGGTCGCCCCCGCACTGAAAAAGGCAAAGTCCACTCCTTCAAACGCGGACGCTTCCAATTTGCGCACGAGGTGGTCTTTTCCGGAAAACTTTGTTTTAGCTCCAGCAGACCGCTCGCTCGCCAAAGGCACAAGTTCAGAAACAGGAAACTTCCGCCTTTCAAGGACACGAAGAATCTCCTGACCGACCGCCCCGGTCACCCCGACAACAGCGACTCGATATGCCTGATTTGCCATTCCCCAACCATACACTTTGTCCCACTTCCACTTCAAACCTTCCTCTGTCCAATCGATTGAGAATTCGATGACACAGCCACCCTCTTGACCTCCCAGACATTACTCCTAGATATAAGACCAGTTCTTTCCCTTGGTGGAATCAGGGAAGGCCGTGTGAACCGGCCACAGTTGCGCTGCGGTATCGGGTGACAAATCCCCATGCGAAAGCATGCCAATCTGGAAGTCCAACCCTCGGGTGGGACGGAAAGGTGAAGGCGGGGAGGAGGATCGCAACCCGGAGTCCGAACATCTGCCCGCCAAGGCTCATCGATCCCCTTTCGCAAGAAAGGGGTAAACCCTCATCGCAAAAATGAAGGGCGAGAGTCCGGATGCCCGCATCCCGTGCGGACACGTCTGGCTATCGCCAGAACGGAGTCAGCATGTCACACCCTATCCTAACTGGGACGAAACATCACAGTTTCTCCTTCATCCTCATCTTCTTATCTCTTACTGCC
>CAMCFB010000054.1 GCA_945874125.1 Verrucomicrobia subdivision 6 bacterium
GGGTCAGGCAACCTCTAGGGGTAAAAAGTGAGTTGGGACCACGGTTGATGGATGTGCGGGCGCAGTTGCTGAAGCTGGCGGAGGACGCGGGGGATGGGGAGGAGAGGAATGAGTTGAAAGATCATGCGAGGAGATTGGAGGTGAGCGCCTTTGGTTTGGGGGAGTTTTTGCAGATGAGTCGGGCAGGGCAGGCCTACTGGGTGGAGCGGAGGTTGCCGGAGGAGGGCAGGGCGCACCGGGGAGAGATGAGTTTGCATGCCTCGCCGGTCGAAGTGGCGGAAAGGTTGGAGGAGCTAGTGTTTCGGCCGGAGTGTACCACGATCATGACGAGCGCGACGTTGGATGTGGGAAGGGGCTTGGAGTTTTTTGCGAAACGAGTGGGGGCGGGGGAGGCGGAGACCCTTTTGGTGGAATCGCCCTTTGATTATGAGAGTCAGATGCGGGTTTACCTGCCCAAGGGGATGCCGGAGCCTTCGGAGGGGCAGAGATTTCAGGAAGCGTTGGAGGGGTGGATTCAGCGGTTTGTGGGAATGACCCAGGGGAAGGCGTTTGTCCTCTTTACGAGCCGGGCGATGTTGCGCAAGACGGCGGAGGGGATGGCGGGCTGGTTTGAGGAGCAGGGAATTCGGCTGCTGGTGCAGGATAAGGGAAATTCACGAACTAGGCTCTTGAAAGAGTTTAAGGAGGATCGGGATAGTGTGCTTTTTGGCACGGACAGTTTTTGGCAGGGGGTGGATGTGCCAGGGGAGGCGCTTTCGAATGTGATTTTGACGAGGCTACCGTTTTCGGTGCCGGACGAGCCTTTGTTTGAAGCGAGGTGTGAGAGGATCAGGGAGAAGGGCGGGGAGCCATTTCGGGAGCTGCAGTTACCCGAGGCGATTTTGAAGTTTCGGCAGGGGGTGGGAAGATTAATTCGAAGCCGAGAGGATCGGGGTCAGATCGCGGTTTTGGACGGGAGGATTTTAACCAAGAGCTATGGAAAAAGTTTTTTAAAGATTCTGCCAGAGTGTCCGGTCGAAGTTTTGGGAGATGAGGATTAAGTTGTCAGACGCAAAGTAATCCCTTAATTTAGAACGATGCGTTGGTGGTTATGGCTCTGTCTGGGATGGATGTCTGCCAGCTTATGGGCGGAAGCTCCGATGGATTTGGATTCGCCGTTTTTGAAGACGGCCTTGGTTCGGGGAAACACGGGTGTGGTTGAGGAGAGAGAGGTTCAAGCGGCCAAGGTGGTGGGGGAACAAATTGAGCTGACCACGACCAAAGGGGGAATCGCACTATTTCAGAAGAACGACATTTTAGGCCTTCTGCCTAAGTTTCCTGAATCTGGAATTGTGTATCGGCTGGAGGATGTGGATAAGGCGATTCGGCTGCTCGAGTCGGCTCCCGAAGATGTGAAACAGAGAGCGGATGCATCTGCCGCAACCATACAAAAGTGGAAAGATTTACGAAAACCAGCGGAGGAGGCCGAGGTGAAGCGACGAGAAGAGGAGAAAAAAGCAGAGGAGGATCGAATTCGAAAGGAGGAGGAAAAGATCAGTGTTTGGCTGAAAGATGCGGCGGATTTTCAGAAACCAAGAAGTGAGGCTGACTTGGCTAAAATCAGGGCGGAGGGTGAGAAATTCATCGAACTCAAGGTAGGAGATGAAGGAAAGGTGAGAGATGGTTTGGCCTTGCTGGCTCAAGTTGTGGAAAAGGAAAAAGGGGGGCCGCTGCCTGAGCTGGCGAAGCTGAATGAAATCCAGCCCCAACTGGTGGCCGATGATCTGATCGTTTGGGTAGTTGTGGGAGTGCTGATCGTATCTTTCTTCGGTCTACTGATTGGACTCAGCTTTACCTCAAATGGCCTTACCCGCGTTCGGGAGGGGGCTTTGTTGGGAGGGATCGTGTTTGGGGGAGTCGGAGTCCTTGTCTTGGCGGGATTGGCGCTGATCTGGTGGCCGGTTGGAGGAGCGGGGGAACCTTGGCCACTTTCCGTCTCACCCGATATGGAGCGGGTCATTACCTTCTCAAAAAACAGCGTAAAACCGGTTTATTACTTACCCAGCATAGAGTTTCGGGTGCCCGTCCAAGATTTTGCCAGTGGAGTTTTAGGGTCTTTGTCTCCTTCCATTGAGGCGGTAGGCATGTTTAAGGGGAAATTAAAACAGGGGGATTTATGGGTAGTGAAGGATCGTTTTATTTGGAGACAACCCGTGACTGCCTTAGGAATTCCACTGCCCGTAAGCTTTATTTTTGAAGGTAAAGTGCCGAGCCCGGAGGCTTGGCAGGAGTTTGAATTCGATAAGGTTTCGTTGGGAAAAGTTATCATTCCTGAGCCTGTAGGATCGTCATTTTGCGAGGCTATGAAGTCCTCCATTCAAAGCGGATTAGGTGCGGGTGGGTTCTCTGGAATTAAGGTAAAGGGAGTCGATGGAGGCAATTTAAATATTCTAACTGCAAGCTCAGGAAAAAAACCGGAGATTACTACTACTACCACTACTACTACTTATCGCCGGGAAATCACCGCGGAGGACCTCGCCAAAGTATTTGTGGAGAACAAAGGTTCTGAGTTTAAGGGCAAGTTCATTGTGATTGAAGGGATTGTCGATAAGGTCTCGAGTGGAAGTGAGTTTTCTGGGGCTCAAGTTGCGTCTCAGGGCGATACTCTTTCCAAGCCTAATCTACGGATCAAAGACGATGCTTTTGACGTCTTTTATCTTCGCGCGATGGATTCTTACGGGTTTCGTAAAGATCCACTTTTCATTAAATTAATCATCAAATCACCGGATGTTTTTGTCATGGATACTTATGGGGATGTTTACAAAGGTCCCAATGCAAACGTTGTCAAAGAAAAGGCTTTTATCAAAAAAGGGTACCGCGTGAAGTTCCTGAAAGAGGGGAGAGTTCAAAGTGAACAAATCAAAAACAATGAGATCGAGGTTTATGGCGTTGAAATTGATGGGGATAGTGACATTCAAGCATTTGATCCCTCTGCACCCCCTCCGAAATAGGATCTAAGAAAATATTCTAACGACTTCTAGGCAGGTTTGAACGTAGTCGGCGCGGCGGTTTTGGTGTTTGAGGTAGTAGGCGTGTTCCCAGACGTCGATGCCGTAAAGAAGGGATGATCCCTCGATTAGGGGGGAGTCTTGGTTGGGGTAGGGCTTAATGAAAAGTTTTCCATCTTTGCCGCGGCCGAACCAAGCCCAGCCGCTGCCGAAGATACCCATGGCGCACTTGGTCATCTCTTCCTTCCACTTTTCATAACTTCCAAAAGTATTATCGATCTCCTTGGCCAGTTTGCCCTCTGGTTTCTGGCCGGGGTTGGAGAGAGTCTTCCAAAGGTGGGAGTGATTGGCGTGACCCCCAGCATTGTTGCGAACGGTGGTGCGGATCTCGGCCGGAACGGCATCGAGGTTTCCCAAAAGTTCCTCGAGCGATTTTTTCTGAAGGTCGGGATAGGGGGCGAGGGTTTTGTTGAGATTGTTGACGTAAGCAGCGTGATGTTTGTCGTGATGGAGGGTCATCGTTTCGGCATCGATATAAGGCTCGAGGGCGTTGGGGGCGTAGGGCAGAGGGGGCAGAGTGAAGGGCCCGGTTATGGGCGGTGCGGACAAGCCTGGCTGAGCTTTGGAGGGTTCGGCTTGGGAGATCGAGGCCAGGAGTCGAGAAGTGAGGGTGGAGCCGAGAAGAAGTTTGAGGAGGTTACGGCGGGAGAGGTTGGTCATTTGGGAATGATGGTCGGTTAGGCGTAGAGGTGGCAAGGGGATCCCACGTCCCGAATTGGATCAAGGGTTCCAATGGGTAGGGATGTCCTCGTTCAAAGATTGACAAATGACTAGGGTATGACTAGGGTCATTCTATGCTCGTTACGGTGACTCAATTTAAGGCAAAGTGTTTGGGGATGGTGGAGAGGGTGCAGAGGGAGGGGTGTCGGGTGGTGATTACGCGCTCTGGGAAAGTGGCGGCCCAACTTGTGCCGATGGGGGAGTATTCTGGCAAAAAAGTTTTTGGGCGATCGTCTCAACAGACTGAAATTTTGGGGGATCTCATGTCAACGGGAGAGGCATGGCATGCTGGTTCTTGAAAAGATTCCCGCCCTTGTCATCGACACGCATATCTGGATTTGGGAGGTCGCGGGCGACAAGCGGGTGGAGCAACTGCAAAATTACCGGGGCCGGCAGATTCTTTCCGCCATTAGTGTTTGGGAGGTGGCGATGTTGGCGGCAAAAGGGCGACTCAAGCTCAAGCCTGATGTGGCGACTTGGGTGGCTCGTAATCTTGAGTCGCCGGTGGAGATGGAGCCTTTAGCAGCAGAGATCAGCGTTCGCAGTAGTCAGCTTGAGAATTTTCACGGAGATCCAGCAGATCGACTGATTGTCGCCACGGCAATGGTTTTGCAGATACCGCTGATCACGGCGGATGAGCAAATTCAGCGGTGGAATCAAAAGGCCAAAGTTTTGTCCGTGGTTGGCGTTCCGAAGCAGCTGATCTGATCCACGGGGGGGCTTGGCGATTGAGGTGGGTTACGATATGATCCTCAACTAGTTCTATGAAATCGGCTGAAGTCAGAAAAAGTTACTTGGAGTTCTTCCGTGGGAAGAGTCACACGATCGTGCCCTCGGCCAGTTTAATGCCGACTTCGCCGAACCTGCTCTTCACCAATGCGGGGATGAACCAGTTTGTGCCGATTTTTCTGGGTCAGGCCAAATTTCCGAACTCACCCGCTCGGGCGGCCGATACGCAGAAGTGCATCCGCGCGGGCGGGAAACACAACGATCTGGAGGACGTCGGTTTCGACACCTACCACCACACATTTTTTGAAATGCTGGGGAACTGGTCGTTCGGGGATTATTTCAAAAAGGAGTCGATCGACTGGGCGTGGCAGCTTTTGGTCGATATCTGGAAATTTCCGCCGGCCCGACTTTACGCCACGGTTTACCAGCCCGGGCCTGGGGATCCGGCTGAGTTTGATGCCGAGGCCCACGGATACTGGGTGGAGAAATTTCAATCGGTCGGACTTGATCCCAAGATCCATGTGGTGATGGGGAACGCGAAGGACAACTTTTGGATGATGGGAGAGACGGGGCCGTGCGGGCCGTGCTCTGAGGTGCATGTGGATCTGACGCCGGAGGGAAAGACGCAGGGGAAGCTGGTCAATCAGGGGGATTCGCGCTGTCTGGAAATCTGGAATCTGGTTTTTATCCAGTTCAACGCTGAACCGGGCGGGAAGTTCAAGCCGTTGCCGGAGCGGCATGTGGACACGGGGATGGGATTGGAACGGGTGGCAGGAATCATGGCCGTTTCAGACGGGTTTCAGGATTTCAAAAAAGATCCATCCAACTATGCGAGTGATCTGTTTGCCCCAATTTTTTCCGAGATCGAGAAGATGTCGGGCAAGAAGTATGGGGCGCGGGTGCCCAAGAACCGGGATGAGGTGAGCGAGGAAGAGATGAACGACTGTATCTTCCGAGTGCTGGCGGATCATGTGCGCACGCTCTCGTTTTCGATCGCGGACGGCATTGTGCCGGGGAATGAGGGTCGGAACTATGTGCTGCGGAGAATTCTCCGACGGGCGGTGATGTTCGGTCGTCGCTTTAAGTTGTCCGACGGGTTTCTTTCGGAACTGGCGACCCCTCTGATCCACACGATGGGGGACGCTTTCCCGGAATTGAGGGAGCGGGAAAGAGATATTCGGGCGGTGCTTTCGGCGGAGGAGGCTTCGTTCTCGAAAACATTGGAGAGGGGATTGGCGATGTTTGAGAAGTTAGCGGCGGGATCGAACAAGGGGATTCAGGGGGAGGATGCCTTTACACTGTATGACACGTATGGATTTCCGTTGGATCTGACCCAGTTGCTGGCGAGAGAGAGAGGAATGGAAGTGGATGGGGCGGGATTTGAAAAAGCGATGGAGGCTCAGCGGTCGCGCGCTCGTCAGTCGCAGAACAAGACCACGATCAAGGTGGAGGATGAGGCTGGACCGAATTTTCCGATCGTCTTCACGGGGTATGAGAGAACGGAGGAGCTGAAAGTGGAGAAGGTAGCGGCCGAGGCTTTGCCAGAGGTGGGGCCGGCTGGGGCGAAGGGTCGGGTCTTTTTGGGAAGAACCCCCTTTTACGCGGAGATGGGAGGACAGGTGGGGGACACGGGTTGGATCGAGTGGGACGGGAAGAAGGTGAAGGTGGTCGCGACGATTCGCGGGGCGGGCGGAGTGCCGGTGCATTTGACGGAGAGCGTGGTGGAGGCGAAAGGTCCGGTGAAGGTGACTTTAGATACGGAAAGGCGGGGCAGGATTGAGGGTCATCACAGCGCGACTCATCTTTTGCACTGGGCGTTGCGGGGGGTGTTGGGGGAGGGAGTGAGACAGAAGGGATCGTATGTGGGGCCGGATCGGCTGCGGTTTGATTTCTCCCATTTGAAAGCGATGAGTGAGGAGGAGTTGGCCAAGGTGGAGGCGCAGGTGAACGAGAAGGTGAGGGCGGATGTAGCGGTGAAGTGGGGGGAGAGGCCGTATGCGGAGGTGAAAGATGATCCGTCGATTCTGCAGTTTTTCGGGGACAAGTATGGGGCGACGGTACGGGTGGTGGATATCGGCGGATTTTCGAAGGAGTTGTGTGGAGGAACGCATGTGCGGTCGACGGGAAAGATTGGGGCGATTCGGGTGGTGGGAGAGTCGGCCATCGCGGCGGGGGTGAGGAGGATCGAGGCGGT
>CAMCFB010000055.1 GCA_945874125.1 Verrucomicrobia subdivision 6 bacterium
TTCCGCTCGCACTCCCCTTCCGCCGTCTGGTACTCCTCCCGGAAATGGCAGCCACACGACTCCTCTCTCTCCAAACCATCCCGACACATCAACTCCCCCAACTCCAAAAAGTCCGCCACTCTCCCCGCCTTTTCCAACGACTGATTCAAATCTTGGCCTGAACCCGGCACACTCACATTTTCCCAAAACTCTTGCCGTAATTCCTGAATTTCCTCCACCCCTTTGGCTAAGCCCTTTTGGGTCCGGCTCATTCCGCACTGATCCCAAAGAATCTTACCCAAGCGACGATGAAAATCGCTTACCGGTTTTTTGCCCTGAATCCCCAACAATTTCTTAGTTTTCGCCTGCACCGCCTCGGTCGCTTGCCAGAAAGCCTCCGCTTGCCGATCCGTCTTTTTCCCACCCGGCTTCTGCTGGGTCAGGTAATCCCCAATCGTGTAAGGCAAAACAAAATACCCGTCCGCTAATCCCTGCATCAGCGCACTCGCCCCTAGCCGATTCGCCCCGTGATCGGAAAAGTTTGCCTCCCCCAAGACAAACAACCCTGGAATGTTGCTCATCAGATGGTAATCCACCCATAAGCCACCCATGGTGTAGTGCACCGCCGGAAAAATCCGCATCGGCGATTCGTACGCACTCTCGCCCGTGATTTCATGGTACATGGAAAACAAATTTGCGTATCGCTCCTTCACGGTGGACTCCCCCAATCGCCCAATCGCCTCGGAGAAATCCAAGTACACCCCCAACCCCGAAGGGCCCACTCCCCGACCCTCATCACACACTCTCTTCGCCGCCCGCGAGGCAATGTCCCGCGGAGCCAAATTCCCGTAGCTCGGATAAAGCCTCTCCAAGAAATAGTCCCGCTCCCCCTCTGGGATCTGCCCCGCCGATCGCTTGTCCCCCGCTCCCTTCGGCACCCAGCACCGCCCATCGTTCCGCAACGATTCCGACATCAAGGTTAACTTCGATTGGTACTCCCCCGAAACCGGAATGCAGGTGGGATGAATCTGCGTGAAGCAGGGATTCGAGAAAAGTGCCCCCCGACGATGCGCCCGCCAACTGGCCGTCACATTCGATCCCCGTGCGTAGGTGGAGAGGTAGTACGCGTTGCCATACCCGCCCGTGCAAAGCAGAACCGCATCAGCCTCATGCGCCGTCAGCTCTCCCGTCACCAAGTTTCGCGTAATGATGCCCTGCGCTTTCCCCTCATCCACGACCAGATCCAACATTTCGTGCCTCGGAAACATGCGAACTCTGCCCAAGCCGATCTGCCGACTCAGTGCCTGATAGGCCCCGAGCAACAGCTGCTGCCCCGTCGCCCCCCTCGCATAGAAAGTTCTCGAAACCTGCGCCCCACCGAACGATCGGTTGGCCAACATTCCCCCGTACTCCCGGGCAAACGGCACCCCTTGCGCCACACACTGGTCAATAATGTTCACGCTGACCTCAGCCAGCCGATACACATTCGCCTCGCGCGAACGAAAATCTCCTCCCTTGATCGTGTCTTGGAACAACCTTTTGACCGAGTCTCCGTCATTTTGATAATTCTTGGCTGCGTTGATTCCCCCTTGCGCCGCAATCGAGTGCGCCCGCCGCGGACTGTCCTGGAAACAGAACGACTTCACCCGATACCCTAACTCCGCCAAACTGGCCGCGGCCGAGGCCCCCGCCAAACCCGTTCCCACCACAATCACCTCATACTTCCGCTTATTGGAAGGATTCACCAAACGGGCGTTCGCCTTGAACTTCGTCCACTTCTCCGCCAGTGGCCCCGCGGGTATTCGCGCGTCCAGCTTCATGGCCGAATCAAGCCCACCATCACCCCCACCGGCACGGAACCGAAACCCAAAAATAGCGCCGCCGCCAAAATCCACGCCCCCGTCTCCACCACCCGCGACAACTGCCGATCCCGCAACCCAAACGTCTGGAAAACACTCGCCGCCCCATGCCGTAAGTGGGAAAAAAGCAGCGCCATCGCCAACAGATAAAATCCGCTGATCCATGGATTGGAAAATCCCTTAATCACCATGCGATAAACATCGTGCATCGCCACACCGCTTACCGTCGTTTCCATGCTCGCATATGATTTATCCACGACTTGGCCGGTAAAGTGAAGGAGATGGAACACGACAAACCCCAAGATCACCGTCCCGCTGATCACCATCGTCACGCTCGTCCAGGTCACTTTCAAACGCGAGGTTCTGCCTGCCACCGCATACTGCCTCGGCTTGGCTCGACGATTTTCCCGGGCCAAAGAAATGGTCCCCCAAATATGCAGCGCCGTCACCGCCAGTAACCCCAACCGAAAGGCCCACAAGACCGCTGGATAGGAGTGCAAAAAATGCGCATACAAGTTGATCTTATCGGGCGTCCCCGCGTACATCTGCAAATTGCCCGTCATGTGCACCACGACAAAGCCGATCATGAGCAAGCCCGTCACGGCCACAATCCACTTCCGGCCGATCGAAGATCGCAGCATCAGTTGGAACCTAGAATTCATCATGGGGAGGGGAACTCCATACCCTTGAAAATGCTCTGTTCCACCTGCCCTGTCAAAATCCCTCCGCCCCTATAAGACCCCAAAAATCAAAGCCCCAGATCCCCTAATGCCTCCCCCAGCCCCCTCTGAGGCCTTTCCACCAAAGCACACCTCCACCCCGCCCCCAACGCCCCCCCCAGATCGCTGATCGGATCGTCCCCCACTAAGGCGCACTCCCCCGCGCCCACCCCAACCGCCTCTTGGGCCTTCTGAAAGATAGCCGGGGCAGGCTTCTCCACCCCACACTCTTCCGAAAGCAAAATCGGGTCCAAAAACTTGGCCCACGCAAACCCCGCCAACACGCAACGCAAACGTGGATCCCAATTCGAAAGCACCCCCACGCGCAGACCTTTTTTCACGATCCCTTCGATCACTTCCCCCGTTTCCGAGAAATCCCGCCAAGCCTCCGGCCTGGCAAAATAGGCAAACACCTCCTCAAAATAAACTTCGAAGGGAAAATCCTCCGGCATCTCCGCCTGCCGTAAGCTTTCCTCCACAATCCTCGCCCAACCCTTTTTTCCTAACGTCTTGTCCGATCCTACCCCCTCCTCCCTTCTTTTTTTCCAAGCCCCTCGAAAACCCCTCTGCACCGCCTCCGACTCGGCCCTCCACCCATGGGCCACGGCCAAACTCGCATAAGTAGCCCCTATCGGTTCTGCTGGCTGGAGTAAAGTTCCGCCCACATCAAAAAAAAGCGCCCGGATCAATCTTTCCTTCCCTCCGCCCAGCGCATGACCTCCCCCACCAGAACCAGGGAACCCAAAATGAAAGTTCCGCCCTCGGCCGGCACCTCTCTGTCCTCCTCCATCGCTTCCGCCACGCTTTTCCACAATCGGTCAGGTCGAATTCTCCACTCCAACGGATCCCCTCCCCTGGCATCCTGTAACTGTACCCCCCACACCTGCGCCCCCGTTCCACGAATTTCCCGCAACATCTCCTCCGCCGGCTTGTCCCGCAAACATCCAAAAATGATCCGCGCCGGTTCATCACCAAATTGCTCCCGCCAGGTTGCGAGGGCCGCCCGCACCCCCTCCCGGTTGTGGGCCCCATCCAACACCCGCCGCGGCCGCCCTTTCAAACTCATAAACCTCCCGGGCCAACTCGTTCGATCCAGTCCTCGCGCCACGATCGAATCCGGAAAACCCAAATACCGTGCCACCGCTACCGCCAGCGCCAAATTCTGCCTCTGATGCGCCCCCGCCAGCGGCCAGCGATCCCGACCTTTCCTCAAAGGCCGCACCACCTGCCACGGACAACCCAACCTCCGAGCCGCCTGGGCCAACACCCCTCGCGCCGCCTTCGGCCATGGCGCCGAAAATACTGGAACCCCCCGCTTACAAATTCCCGCCTTCTCCCGGCCAATATTTTTCCACCCCCGCCCCAGCACCGCCTCATGATCCCGACCCAACGAGGTCAGCACGCAGCACTCCGGCCCAACCACATTCGTTGCATCCAATCTCCCCCCTAAGCCGGTCTCCCAAACCACAAAATCCACTTTCACCTCCCGAAAGATTTGCAGGGCCAACGCCGTCGTCGCCTCAAAAAAAGTCGGCCTCCCCCTCTTCGGCCATTTCGATATTTTTCGAATCAAGATTCGCAAATTTCGCTGCAACACCACCTCCTCCACCATCGTGCCCCCACACTGAAACCGCTCGCGAAAATCCACCAGATGAGGAGACGTGTATAAACCCGAAAAAAAACCCGCCGCCCGTAAGATCGAATCGATCGCCGCCGCCGTCGATCCCTTCCCATTCGTTCCGGCGATGTGAATAAAATTGAGCCCTCGCTCCGGATGCCCCAACTGGCGCAGAAGCTTTCTCATCCGCCCTAGCCCGGGCTGAATGCCCAGGGCACACACCCGCTCCAACCGCGCAACCGAATCGAATCGCTTCAGAGGTAGTGGAGAAGACGCGCCAACGTCCCCTTCATCTCGGAACGCGAGACAATCATATCGATCAGCCCATGTTCATGCAAAAATTCCGAAGTCTGAAACTCTTTCGGCAACTCCTGCTGCGTCGTCTCCCGAATCACCCGCGCCCCGGCAAACCCGATCATCGCCTTGGGCTCCGCCACAATGATATCCCCCAAGGACGCAAAACTCGCCATCACCCCTGCCATCGTCGGATTCGTTAAAACGGAGATAAAAGGCAATCCCGCCGCGCCTAACTTGGCCAACGCCCCGCTCGTCTTGGCCATCTGCATCAGGCTGAACATCCCCTCGTACATCCTCGCCCCGCCCGACGCGGAAAAAAGAATCACCGGCACCCGTTTGGCGATACCCCGCTCAATCGTTCGCGTGACTTTCTCTCCCACCACCACTCCCATACTTCCTCCAAGGAAAGCAAACTCCATCGCCCCCAAAGAAACCTCTCGGCCCCCAATTTTCCCCATCCCGCAGATCATCGCGTCCGGCAGGCCAGTTTTTTTCCGGTTAGCCTTCAGCTTGCTCGCATAACTGGCCACCCCTTTGAATTGCAAAACATCCACCGCCTCCATCTTGGCGTCATGCTCCTGAAAACGGCCTCCATCACAAACCGAGATCAACCTCTCCCGGGCTCCCAAAGGAAAATGGTGGTCACATTTGGGGCAAACCTGATGGCTTTTTTTCAGTACTTGGTTGTAGACCACCTCTCCACACCCCGGGCACTTCGTCCATAACCCGCTCGGCACACCCCGCGCCCGGGGCTTCGCCTCTTTGCGGGGCTCATATTTTCTTCGCTCAAAGACGGCCATCTTGGGTGAATTATCCTCGCGCGACGGTCAGGGCAGCGACCTCCACGGCTCCCTTCTGTTTCAGGACCCGTGCACAAGCGTCCGCGGTAGCTCCTGTCGTAAACACGTCATCACAGAGTAGCAATCGTCGTCCCTTGGGGTCAAATCCAGGGGCGAGAGCCAAGGCCCCTCGCAAGTTGCGCAATCGTTCCGACCTCCTTAATCGCGCCTGCGGGGGAGTCTCCTTCACCCGCACCAACCCCTCCTCCACCCGAATCCCTACCTCTTTGCCCAGCCAATCAGCGATTTCCGCACTTTGATTAAACCCCCGCTCCCTTCTTCGGGCACGAAACAGAGGCACCGGCACCAGCGCATCCCACCTCTCCTCCGCGTAATACTGCTGGAAACCATCCCGCATCCATCGCCCCAACCACGGCCTCAAGGAATACTCCCTTTCATACTTAAATCGCAAAATCACCTCCCGCACCGTTCCGACCGCGCGATAGGCCGCCCGCACTCTTTCCAGTGCCCAACGTCGGCCCGCACAGTTACGACAGAAAAAGTCTCCCGGCGCATGCCGGGCAAACGGCTCCGCACAGCGGGCGCAAAAGGGCGCGACCAAACGAACCCAAGGCCGGGGCGGACGCCCCACCGGAAAAATCAGACCCCGAACCGCTTCAACCCAAAGCCGCACGAATCGGTCGCCCCCACAGTGCAAACGTCACTACTAAAAGAAGTAGAAAAGGAAATGGGCCTGCTTCCAAAGATGGCCCCCACCAACCCTCCGCCGCTTGGGGAACGGTCGGAAAAGCACTCTCCGCCACGCGCAATCCCGCGACCCAGCCCGCATGTAATCCAATCGCGCCCGCCAAGGAGCGCTCATTCCACACCACTCTGGCCAAAATCAGCCCAATCAAAAATAGACCCGCACATTTCCAAAGGTGCGCCGTTCCACTCCACAACTCCAAGTTCCCCCACGCCAGAAAACCCGCCTCCCACCCGCGCGCCCCCTCCCACCCGACCCCCGGCCGAATGAAGTGCGCTGCCGCAAATATCCCCGCCCCCACCACCACCGACACCCCCACCCACCGATCCCCCACCGCCCGCCACCAGGCCAACCCCAACACCCCACGGAAAAAAAACTCCTCCACCACCCCCACCAACAAACCCGTCCCCACCGCCCCAGCCCAAACCCCCACCCCTGGCATACCCCCCCACTGCCTCACCCCCAACAC
>CAMCFB010000056.1 GCA_945874125.1 Verrucomicrobia subdivision 6 bacterium
GCCGTCATGGAAAAATTGCGACGTGGGGGATGTAAGAAGGCCTGGATTACCGAACGTGGCACATCCTTTGGGCATGGGGACCTGGTAGTGGATATGCGTGGATTGGTCACCATGAAAGAGCAAGGGCACCGAGTGATTTTCGACGCCACTCATTCAGTCCAACGGCCCACAGGAGAGACGATTACCCGCGGGGAGGCCCGGTTTATCCCCGCACTGGCTCGGGCGGCCACGGCGGTCGGCATCGATGGGCTTTTTATTGAAGTTCATCCCAATCCCAAAAAAGCCCTATCGGACAAGGAAAGTATGTTACCCCTATCACAAGCGGGAACCCTATTTCGCCAAATTCAAAGGATTCTTTATGCCGTCTCCTAGGAGGCTCGCCATTTGTCTGCTTGCGGCTGGGCTGCTGCCTGCTTCTGGGGCCAATGGGCCCGAGTTTCCGATCGGCTCCGTCATCCAGAACTTTGCCCTCCCCCAAGCGGACGCCAACGGAAAGAAGACCGCCATGGTTCACGGAAAGCGGGCAACTGTGATCAGCCCCAACCAGCTCAAAATCGAAGATTTGAAGGTCGAGCTCTTTAATTCCGAGGGGGCGGTAGAGACCACGATCACGGCCGTCCGAAGCGACTTCTGGAGAAAAGAAAACCGTTTAACGACCGACACTGGAATTTTAGTTCAACGACCCACTCTCATGATTTCCTCAAATGGGATTGATTGGAATGTCGCCGATTCGAATGGAACTCTCTACCATCGGGTCCGAGTGGTTCTGTCTAACTCTGCCCCATGAAACGCTACTTCCCTTTCCTTTGGATTATTGCGACCTGCCTGCAGGCGCAAGACTCTGCCCCCACGGCTCCCGCTGCGACCACCACCAACTCCACGACCATCGAAAGCGACTCCCTCGACCTGAATTTAGGAAGCAAGCAGGGCAAAAAACAGGGTATTTTTCGAGGCAACGTCAAGGTGGATGAACCCCGCTTTACGATGAAGGCAAAAGAAATGACCGTATTCTTTGCCGACAATGATGCGGTTGAGTCTCTGGAAGCACGGGAAGATGTCGTCATCAAGCGCAAGGACGGCTCCTCTGAGACCCTCAGCGAAAAAGCACTCTACGATATGACCGACAAAAAACTGACCCTTCTTAAGGTCGCTAAACAACCCAAAGTCATTTCCAAAGATAAAACCGTCTTTGCCGACAAGATCATCTTGTACCCGGAAGAAGATAAAATGACGACGGAGGGGGCAAGCCGGGTCATGCTTCAAAAGGCACCCTGAGCACGGATCCAAAATCTACCCCTCTTCCCGCTGGAGAACCGATCCTCTCCTGCGATGGTTTGGTCAAGCGCTATGGGGAGCGGAATGTGGTTAACGGGGTCAACCTCAACATTCAAGCGGGTGAGGTCGTTGGGCTTCTCGGTCCAAACGGAGCCGGTAAAACTACCAGCTTCTATATGCTGGTGGGATTGGTTCGGCCGACGGCAGGATCGATCCAGTTCTCAGGGGAAGATGTGACGGGAATGCCCATGTACCGCCGCGCCCGTCGTGGAATCGGGTACCTCCCCCAAGAGGAGTCGATCTTCCGGCGTCTAACCGTGGAGGAAAATCTCATGGCAATCTTGGAGACTCTGCCCATTACGGATCAGGAGCGGAAAGAGCGTTGTCACGAACTCCTAGTCGAACTGGGACTGGATAACCTCACGAAAAGCCACGCTATCCAGCTCTCTGGGGGAGAAAAGCGCAGGCTCGCCATTGCCCGCTGTCTGGTCACCCGTCCGAGTGTTCTGCTGTTGGACGAGCCTTTTAGCGGGGTGGATCCCCTCGCCGTCTACGATATTCAACAAATCATCCTGACGATGCGTCGCAAGGGCATTGCGGTACTAATTACCGACCACAATGTCCGCGAAACTTTGTCGATCGTGAGCCGAGCCTATCTCATTTGCGAAGGGAAAGTGGAAAGCGAAGGAAACGCCGAGTTTCTCATTAATGATCCTGTAGCGCGTGGTCTCTACCTAGGCCCCCGCTTCTCCATGTGAAGCGGATTGAGTCTTTGTGAAATTTCTACCCCTCCCCCGCTAGAATGGAGTCCAAGACACTTTCGGGATCCTTGGCACTCAGAATTGGCCGGCCGACCACGATCCGACTCGCTCCCGCGGCCACAGCCTCCGCGGGACTTTTCGATCGGGCTTGGTCATCCGTCTTGCTTCCCGGGGGTCTGACCCCAGGCGTCACAATCTCGGCCGAGGAACCCCAAGCCCCGCGCTCTTTTTGTGCCTCGTGGGGACTACAAACGACTCCCGCGAGGCCACCAGCCCGAGCGAGAGCCGAAAGATTTGCCACTGTCTCGTCGACGCCTCCTGACCAACCACCCGCCCGAACTGCCTCAGGGGTGAGGCTGGTCAGAAGAGTTACCCCAAGAATTTTCGTCTCGGGGAAGGCGTGCGAGACGGCGGCCTCCATCATCTCCTTCCCGCCCGACGCGTGGACGGTGAGAAAGCGGGGCTTCCATGAGGCGACCGCTCGGACCGCTTGGCCCACGGTGTGGGGGATATCGTGGAACTTTAAATCGAGGAAGAGAGGGACCTCGAGCTTTTGCAGCCCCTCCAGCACAACTTTTCCCTCTCGGAGATATAGCTGCAAACCAACCTTAAAAGTTCCCACTTTACCTCGAAAACGTTTTGCCCAACTCAATGCTTCCTCGGCCGTATCCACATCCAGCGCAAGAATGATCTGGTCAGATTTCACTCCACCCATTGAATCGTGAATTCACCCCCGTGACAACTCGAGCCTACGCCAAAATCAATCTCGACCTTCGCTTGGGGGTTCGACGGGCCGACGGATTCCATCCTATCGAAACGTTTTTTATTCGGGTCGATATCTTTGACACGATTCACGCGGAAGTGACACGAGAGGCAAAGTGTTCCTTGTCGGTTCTGGGAGACGGCCAACTTTCCGCCGGACCGGATAATCTGGTGCTGCGGGCCGCGCATACGCTTCAGCAATTTGGAAAAACCAGCTCCGGGGTTCAACTGACGCTTGAAAAATCGATTCCTCAGGGTGCTGGCCTTGGCGGGGGAAGTAGTGATGCCGCCTCCACCCTGCTGCTACTCCGAAAGCTGTGGTCCATTCCCTGCTCCGATGCCGAACTAGCCACTTTAGGGGCAAGTCTGGGCAGTGACGTCCCGTTTTTTCTCCAACCCCATGCGGCCCATGGTTGTGGTCGAGGCGAAATCCTTCATCCCGTGCAGTGCGAAAATCTTCCTTGGGCGGTGCTCATTCATCCCGGATTTTCTTCCTCCACCGCCGAGGCGTACTCCGCTTACGCCAAATCTCCCCAAGCGGGCATCGAGGGAGCGCCCCTCACCCTCGATCTCCAGGGTGGAAAAAAACTCACTCTTTGCCCTCGAAATGATCTTGAGGCAGCGGTGGAATCAAAATTTCTTTGGATTCGAACTGCGAGGGAGTGGATCAGCCAACAGCCCGGTGTACTGGCGGCTCGGATGAGTGGAAGTGGTTCCACCGTCTTTGGTTTGTGGGGTTCTCAGCAAGAGGCGGAAAGGGTCGCCGCTAAGGGGCGAGAGTTTTTTGGTTCGGATGCCTGGATACGGTCCGCCCGGCTGATCTGCGGGGCAAAGTGAAATTAACGAAGCTTGTGGGCGATGCGGGATTTAATCCGAGCGGAGCGATTACGATGAATGGCATGCCCTTTGGCCGCGCGATCCAGACGACGCTGAAGTTCTGGGAAGAGCTTGCCCGCCTCCTCTTTTTTTCCAGCAGCAATCAAAGCCACCAGCTTTTTTTGAGCGGAGCGGGCTTGATCCAAAAGAAGACGATTCACCGCACGACGCCGGAGGGCACCACGGGCTTGTTTGGCAGCAGAGGCAGTATTGGCCATAAAGGAAAACACTGCCTCAAACCCCTCCCCCTCGTCAATCCATGAACTTCCTTCGCTTTACCCTCGCCCTTCTGCTGTGGCCAGGTCTGGCTGCTACCTTGATTTATCTTGGAAAAATTTTGCGATCGGTCACCCACCACTCCGGATTTCCTTGGGCCGAAGGGATCGCCTTGAGCGGTGGTTTTTTGGTGGCTTGTGTCGCTTTTTTTGCCCTACCACGACCAAGCGGAATTTATGTCCTGGGGCATGAATTGACCCATGCCCTCGCCGTTTGGTGCAGTGGGGGCAGAGTTCACTCCCTTCAGGCAGGCTCCAAGGGGGGTAAAGTTCTCTCCGATCGGATTTCTCCTTGGATCAGCCTGGCGCCCTATATTTTTCCGTTTTACCCGATGCTCGCGGCCATTCTCTGGCTGGCAGGAGGCCGGATATGGCCTGAACTCCAAAACTTTGCCACGCCTCTTCTTGGCCTTTGGGGCGCCATTTGGGGGTACCACTACTCCTTTACGTTGGGCTTGATTCCCACCCGCCAACCCGACTTTCTCATCTACGGCAGGTTCTTTTCGGTCACCCTCATCCTCTTGGGGAATGCCTTTCTCATCGGAACACTGCTCTGGCTGGCCTTTCGACCATCCCCTTGGGGACAAACTTTACTGAATCTGGGTACGGAGTGGGTCTGGGTTTACTCATCCATCGCACATTGGCTTTCGGGCCTGCTCTTGCGCTACCTCCCCCATTCCGCCTAAAACATCTCCTCGTGATTGTTTCCGACCTGATCAACGAAAAGAATCTGATCCCAAATCTTGTCGCCAAGGATCGCAGCCTAGCCTACTCATCTATGCTACAAGTCCTTCTTAAGAATGGCTTTATAAAAGAAGATATCGCCACTTCCTGCCTCGAGGGGTTGAAAGCCAGGGAGGCTAAAATGACTACGGCTATGGGGGGCGGGTTTGCCCTTCCCCACGCCACCATTCCAAAGCTGGCAAAGCCTTGCTACCTGATGGCCCGTTGCCCCGAAGGGGTGGAGTGTGAAGCGGTCGACGGCAAGTTGGTGACCCTCTTTTTCCTTATTTTGACCCCCCCCGACCACAGCCAAGAACATCTGCAAACCTTGGCCACCGTCGCCAAGTTTTTTAATCGCAAGGGTATCAAATCCAAGATTCTACAAGCTGCGGGCATCCCTGAAATCCTCTCCATCATTCGCTCCTCCTAATGTCTTTACGCGCTGAGCTTGAGGCCCGGGTGCAATCTTGGGCCCAAACCCACTACCCCCAGATGGGGGCAGGTCCCTGGGTGCGGCCTTGCGCCGATCCGCGGCATGGGCACTTTCAAACCCATTTGCCGATGGCGGCCGGAAAACAGGCCCGGGAAAATCCGAAGGAGATCGCCACTCGACTGGCGCAAGAGTGCACCCCGCCGGAGGGATGGGAGACACCTCAGATTGCGGGCAATGGATTCGTCAACTATCGGGTGAGCCCCGCGGCCGTCGCGAACGCAGTGGGAAGGTTACGCAAGGATCCATCGCTCGGCATCTGCCCCACGGCTCGTCCCGAGACCATCGTGGTCGACTTTAGCTCGCCCAATATCGCCAAAGCCATGCACGTGGGCCACATTCGATCGACTCTTTTGGGAGACTCCCTTTCGCGTCTACTCACGCGGTGCGGACATCGCGTCATTCGCATCAACCATCTGGGGGATTGGGGTACACAATTTGGCAAGCTTCTGCTGGCCTACCGATCTGCCGGTCGACCACCCCTCGATCCAGCACGGTCGATTGAACAACTGGAAGAGTTTTACAAGAAAGGCCACGAAGAGGCTGAAGCAGACCCAAAAAAGATGGATCAAGCGCGGGCCGAATTGGCCGCCCTCCAATCGGGCGAACCAGAAAGAATGAGAGATTGGCAACACTTCTGCGAAAAGTCGGCCGAGCATTTTCGAGGGATCTATCAGCGGTTGAATGTCTCCTTTGACCTTGAGAAAGGGGAAAGTAGCTATCAGTCGGAACTGGCCAGCGTAGTGGAGAATCTTCTCAAAAAAGGGATCGCCGAAACCAGTCAAGGCGCCGTGGTGGTGACAAATCCCGAGATTTCGGAGGAGCCTTTCCTCATTCGCAAATCGGATGGAGCTTTTCTTTACGGGACCACCGATCTGGCCGCTTTGCAATCCAGGATCCGAGATCTTCGTGCCCAACGGATCATTTACGTGACGGATGGCAGACAGCAGCTTCACTTCCGCTGGCTTTTTGACACGGCCAAGCGATGGGGAGTGCA
>CAMCFB010000057.1 GCA_945874125.1 Verrucomicrobia subdivision 6 bacterium
GTTGGAAACAGCACCTTTAAGCCGACGGGATCTGGCACGGTGGAGATTCTGGTGGTGGCAGGTGGAGGTGGAGCAGGATATGACGGAGGGGGCGGAGGCGGTGCGGGAGGAGTTATTACCAACACCGTGTCGGTCACAGCTGGCACCGAATATACCGTGGTAGTGGGAGGCGGCGGGGCGGCGGCACCTGGTCCACAATGGGGAGCTAACGGATTCTCTGGAGGCAATTCCCAGTTTGGCTCATTTACGGCGATTGGTGGAGCGGGGGGATATAACGGGCATGCAGAAATCACCGCAATCACCACAGGAGGTTCGGGTGGAGGAGAAGGGTTTGCTGGCGGAGGACCCGGGAATGGAACACCCGGACAGGGGAATCGGGGTGGATATAAATCTATGGACAGTGCCGGAGGAGGCGGTGGCGGGGCTGGAGAGGTAGGAGGTAATGCCAGCAGTGGCAGGGGTGGAAATGGAGGAAAAGGAATTCAGTCTGACATCTCCGGGGTGGCCACTTGGTATGGTGGTGGTGGAGCCGGCGGATCGTGGGAGGGAATCGGCGGGACCGGGGGAATGGGCGGTGGTGGAAACGGAGGAGGTAGAAACGCAACTGCAGGGGCGAATGGGATAGCCAACACGGGCGGTGGTGGAGGTGGAAACGGATATGCGTCGAGCAGTGATTCAGGAATGGGCGGTTCGGGTATTGTGATCGTGCGATACAAACCCAAGATCCTCACGTACGGGCAATCGATTGGAGAGGTGACATTCCCCGGGGCAGCAGCCAGCGTGCCGGGAACCTTTGCATTCGCGAATCCGTCGGCCACTCCCGCTGCAGGAAATAACAGCCTAAGCGTAATCTTCACGCCAACCGATGCCGTCAACTACAACACGACAACGACGAGCGTGAATGTGAAAGTGAACAAAGCCACGCCTTCAATCACATCAGTTCCAACGGCGACGCCGATCAGTTACGGACAGACTTTGGCGTTTTCAGCATTGAGCGGGGGAGTTGCCAGTGTTCCGGGGTCGTTTGCCTGGGCTGATTCAGCGGCCGCACCGGAAACAGGGACGACCATCCAGAACGTAATCTTTACTCCGGAAGACAGGGCTAATTACAGCGAGGTGACGATCCCTGTGAACGTCACCGTGAATCAAGCTCTGATCTCATCGGGTTTCTCTCACACACTATATCTGGCGATAGGTGCCAGCACCGTGACAGCTTGGGGGATGAATACCGATGGGCGGTTGGGCGTGGGCGATATGAACTCTCCCGTCAACTGGGCTAAGACCGTGCAGGGGATTCCCGTTGGAGCCACGGTTGATGGTTTGGCGGCTGGCGGAACCCACAGTTTGATTCTGGCAGGCGGACAGGTGTATGCAGCAGGATCGGATCGATACGGGCAGTTGGGTCAAGGGGCGGTGAATGGGGCGAACAAGACCAGCTTCACTTCCGTGGCGATTCTCTCGAATACTCCAGTCGCTGTATCGGCAGGAGGCAACCACAGTCTAATCGTAATGGCGGATGGAAAAGTCTTTGCCTGTGGAGATAACACCTATGGCCAGCTGGCTCAACCTGCCGCGACGGCGAGCTCTGGTGCCTTGGTCGAAGTGAATTTCCCAGACCTGAGCACCAAGATTGTCTCTGTGGTTGCGGGGGCGGATCACAATCTAGCGGTGGATGAA
The DNA here is from genome assembly GCA_945874125.1 of Verrucomicrobia subdivision 6 bacterium. Lineage (GTDB taxonomy): Bacteria > Verrucomicrobiota > Verrucomicrobiia > Methylacidiphilales > Verrucolacustridaceae > Verrucolacustris. The sequence continues at coordinate 1,678 of CAMCFB010000057.1, forward strand.
GATGGTGGGGTGTGGGTGTGGGGGAGAAATAATTACGGTCAGCTTGGGAAAGGAAATCGCTCAGTAGCGGAGCGAATTCCGAGCAAACTAGATGGGGTGACGGCGCGTTCCGTGGCAGCGGGTTTTAGTCATTCCCTCATTTTGGAAACGAGTGGAACGGTACTTGGTTTTGGTCGAAGCAACGTGGGTCAGGCTGGGCAGGACACTTCTTATGTGATGACACCAACACCGATTGAGGGTCTTGTTGGAATCGAGTCGATTGCCGCTGGGACAGACAGCTCTTTTGCGATTGATGGTGAGGGGCAGTTGCGGGGCTGGGGATATAACGCTTATGGGGAGTTGCTCTTGGGCTACGCTAGTCCCAGCAGTTCGCCCGAGGTTTATGGTCCGACGCCGTCCCCGATCGCCACGAGGGTTTCCAAGGTATCGGGGGGAGGATACAGCAGTTTGGCAGTTGGGGCGCAGGGGGTGATCTTTGGAGGGAGAAATGATGTGGGGCAATCGGGCAACGGTCCGGATCCCGGACTCGTGGTGGGGGACTACTATTACGAGGCAGGCGATCTGACGTTGAACAATCTGATGATGGATTTGGCTGGGACAACCGAGACTCTCTACGACCAGATCTTTGTCGGGAATGGTGCGGTGACGTTGAATGGAATTTTGAATCTGATGTTTGTGGGGAGTTATACGGGGCCGGTCTACGGCACTCCGCAGACGTTTGATCTGATCTGGGCAAAGGGAGGGATTGTGTTGGGGACGGGGTACCAGTTGGCTTTCAATCAAGCTGGATACCTGGTGGAAACGGAGGAAGTGGCCAAAGATGGTGGTGAAGTTCTTCAGGCGACCGTTCGGGCGGTGGTGACGGCGGGGGACTTGGCCAAAGCAGTTGATTTGGCCAGCCCGAGTTTGGATCAAGTCCAAAGCAAAAGTTACAGTAGCGGAGCGCCTGTGGATAACACGCTCTTGTACGGCGTGTCCTCGTACAGCGCGGTCTCGGTATCCTCAGGGGTAGAGATGATTTACAGCTATTCACGTCCGACGGGAGGGGTGACGAGTGGGTCGGAATATTTTGTGGGAGGAGCAACCTATCGGGTCGAGTATACGGCGTCTCTGGATTATGAACTGGTTGACTGGAATCCTGCGGTGGTTACTGGAACGACCATAACGCCTTTGGGCGGTGGATATGAAAGAGCAACTTTGCGGATTAGTTCTTTGGGAGGGGCAGGGTTCTTGCGGATACAGGTGGAGAGCCTTCAGGCAAACGGAATCAATGCGGGTGCGGGTAGCGCGGTAACGTATTGATGAGGAGGTGGGTCGGGGCGGGCGGGTGGTTTTAGGCGGAGGATGAAGAGGGTTTGAGCAGTAGGGTGGAGGGGAGTTTGGCGGCGGATTTCTCAAAGGTGGCGAGAGTGTGGCCGGCGGAGTGGCTGGAGCCGTGGATGAGATGATCGACAAAGCCTGGATTCGAGGTGGCGAGGTTCGGGAGGGAAAGAATGGTTTGGGCGTAGGGGGTGGGGGTGACGCCGCTGTGTTGGGTGAACCGGGCGAGAGCGAGAAGGGAGTCGGCTTTGGAGAGGCGATAGTAAGAGTGCAGAGCGAAGCAGGATTCGGCGAGGACGAGATCGGATACGTGGAGGGTGGCGTTACATTTTTTCTGCTCTTGCAGGAGCTGAGTAGCGGCTCGGAACTGATCGATGGGTTGGGCGGTGAGGAGTCGGAGAAGAACCGAGGTATCGAGGCTAAGGCTGGGCTGGGCCATGGGTGTTGGGGGGAGAGGCTTCCGCGGACCAACTGCGGGAAATGGCGGAGCGAATTTCGGTCAGATCGTGGGTGAGGTGCGGGCGAAGGTAGGGTTGAGTAATCGAGAGCCAGGGGGAGGTAGCGAGTTCGGCAGAGGTGAGCGGGGATGAGGTGGAGGTGGGCTGGGAGGAGGAAGAGGAGAGCCACCTCTGGAAAAGGTCTATGGCGACGGAGCGGAGAGATAAGCCTTCAAGAGCAGTGCGGGATTTCACCTGCCGATAGATATCATCGGGGATCTCAATCGTTGCTTTCATGTTATACAGCTAGCTGTAAAGCTGTAGAAAGATAAGAGGAAAAAGAGGGGTGGGTCGGCGGGAGGGATTTTTTCCCGCGGTTGCGGGAACTATTACTCACGCCCCGCAGTTGCGGGACGCGCTTACGCGCGCAAAGGACGCAAAGGGCGCCCGAGGCGGGCAAGATGCCCGACCTACATTCTGCAAAATCAGGGCAGGAGATTCGAGCGGGCGATATTTTTATGCTGGGCGATTGTGCGGAGGAGGGAGGCCAGAGTGCCGATTCGTAGGTCGGGATGCGCCGGAATGCTGATTCTTTGATGATGGGGCTGGTCGGTCTGGAGAATGATGTGGCTCCCGGTTTGATGAACCATCTGATAAGCGAAATGTTTGCAGAGGTGTTGAGCCAGTGCCCGCCCCGATAAATCCCGAGGGAGTTTCAACTTCCCGAAAGAACCTCGTCTCGGACAAGATGGAGGCGGATCCTGCTTTTCGCTTTTTCAGGCTGATCAAAGAAGTGTCCGCGAACGGCATCTGTCACCATCTGTTTCAATTCTTCCCAGGTGTCCGCCTGAGTGAAGATAGATTCGGAGAGGCATTCGGCAGCAAAACCGCCGTCTGACTCTTGAGTGACTGAAAAAACAAGTTCCATAGGGTTAGTTTGGAGTCGAAAGGAGGGGGGAGCAAGGGGAAGTTATCCTGGGAATTCGCGAAGCGGGCTGTGGCTCGCAAGATGCCCGCCCTACATAGGGCAGCCGGCGCACGATTCACAACGGCGGCCGCCTGCATAGAGGCGGCCCTACCTTAGTATCGCGGGTTACTCTTTCGACTTGGTGGTGGTTTCGGAGGTGTCGGCTTTCAGCTTGGTGTAGTCGGCCTTCATATCTTGAAGGGCTTGGGTGACCTCTTCGGCCGATTTTTTAGCGGCAGCAGTTACCTTATCGGCGGCCTGGATGGAGGCGGCGTTGAGTTCGGTAGTGAAGTAGGTTTGAACCTCCTGCAGTTTGTCGACTGCTTTCGTGAGTTTTGCGCCGATGGTGCGGACCTTTTTGTCCACATCGGAGTACTCTTTTTTTGCTTGGTCCAGACGGGATTGGCTGATGCTCTTCAGGTCACCCTGCATTTTGGCCAAATCTTTTTCCCAGTCGGCGAAGCGGGTGTCGGCGACGGAGCGAAAGTGGTCGATGCGTTCGGCCAAGGTGGCTTGAACCTTCTTGTAGTCGCTGAGTTGGTCGGTGAAGTCTTCGAAGGCGTCGCGGGGTTTGTCGGCTTCGGTGGCGATGCGGTTGAGCTGCTCGACCGCTTCCTTGAGCTCCTTGGCGGTCTTGTCGATGAGGGCTTCGATTTTTTCGAGGTTGGTGGTCATCTCGCGAGCTTTTTCGGCTGTTTCCTGGGCTTGGAGGGGGAGGGTCAGGAGGGGGATGAGGCAGAGGAGGGGAGTGAATTTCATGGGAAATAGCTATATGGATTGGGAGGAGAAGGGGAAGGGATTTTTCAAGGGAAGGGGTTAAGGGATGAAGGGATTAGGGGTGTAATGAAAGGGGCAGGGAACAGGTGGAAGGTGGAAGGATAGCGGTAAGTAGTGGGGCCGAGGGGTCTTCATTCCACCTCCCGCCTTTCACCTGCCCCCTGCTTTTGTCTTTAGGCAGAGCCGTTTTTGGCTTACTATTTTCAACTCATACGGGCCGTAGCGCAGTCTGGTAGCGCGCTTCCTTGGGGTGGAAGAGGTCCCGGGTTGGCCCCCTCAGACCTGCCCCCGCCCATTCTCAAATGTCGCTCCGCGACGGGATAGATGTCCGCTTTTGCGGGGGAATTCAAATCCAAGCGGCAGTTCAAGCTTTCGGGCCGCCAGAAAAGCGGCTATAATTTCAACTTCATACGGGCCGTAGCGCAGTCTGGTAGCGCGCTTCCTTGGGGTGGAAGAGGTCCCGGGTTCAAATCCCGGCGGCCCGATAATTTTCCAAAGGAAAATTGAGGGGTGCCAATCTCATTATGCCGGAGGCGAAGGAGGATTGGGCCAGGGGTGGGTGTGCGGGGGCCAATATCCCGCGCGAAGCGCAATCTCATCAAACC
>CAMCFB010000058.1 GCA_945874125.1 Verrucomicrobia subdivision 6 bacterium
GGCTCATAACCTGAAGGCCGCAGGTTCAAATCCTGCCCCCGCAACGATTTTTGGATGTATCAAGTTTACGTTCTCAATAATACAGCAGGCCAAAAATACATCGGCCTATCAAAAGACCCTCAGACTCGTCTACTCCAACACAATTCCGGAATTTCTCGTTGGACCAAAGGCAAGGGCCCTTGGACGATCGTTTGGCTTAGTAATCCCATGAGCCTCTCCGAAGCCAGAAAGTTTGAAAATAAACTCAAACGACAAAAAGGTGGTTTGGGTCTCAATTCTCTGGTACGAAAATTACATTGGGCTTATGATCCAGCACTGCGGTCCCGCAATTGCGGGATTATGAGCCTGACGAGCTACCTGGCTGCTCCACCCCGCACAGTGATCATGCGGGGTAGAGGAAGGGTAGTCAATCGTGGTGCGAGAGTTGTTTTATGCATGAATAAATAACAACAAGCGGCTCTTCCACTTTAAAATGGACCGGCGCGATTCTGCGGTCCCGCAATTGCGGGATTATGAGCCTGACGAGCTACCCAGCTGTTCCACCACGCAATTAAATAATGCTCTTGAAGAGGAGTGGAGTCAATCTTGCCTCAGCATTCAGTCGCCAAGACCAAACTCGCCCCACCTTCCTCTCTTGTCTCCGGCCTTCGATTCCTTATATCCAATTCATGCTCGCTGCCTCCGGAATCCTCTACGCTTTCGAACATTGCGAGCCTGCCGGCAAAGCCGTACTCCTTCTTCTTCTCTTAGGCTCCATTTTTAGCTGGTCGGTCATCTGGTCGAAGTGGGTCCAGCTCAACGCCGTCATCAAATCCACCCGCTCTTTTCTTCCCATCTTCCGCTCGGCCACCGAACCGCTCGAACCTTACCTCTCGGGTCGCCCGCCGGGCGAATCGCCCCAAGCCACCATCTACCACGCCGGCGCCAAAGAGCTCTGCTTCCACCTCGTTGGATCCTCCATGGTCGATTCCACCCTCGCCGCCCGACTCGCTTCCGCCCGCTCCATCAGTGAAACTGGCATGAACTCGGTCCGCACCGCCATGGAACGCGCCGTCGGCGAGGAATCCCTCAAACTAGAATCCAACCTCATCCTTCTCGCCACCGCCGTTAGCGGTGCCCCCTTCCTAGGCCTCCTCGGCACCGTTTGGGGCGTGATGGACGCCTTCAGCGGCATCGCCATGGCCGGCCAAGCCAGCCTCGCCGCCATGGCTCCGGGCGTCTCCGGCGCCCTCATCACCACCGTCGTCGGCCTCCTCGTCGCCATCCCCGCCATGTTCGGTTACAACTTCCTTACCACCTCCATCCGCAGCCAGAACATTCAGATGGAAAACTTCGCTGCCGAGTGCGCCGCCGTCTTCGAACACCGCTTCACCCCACGATCATGAGACGCTCCCGCTTCCGCGCCCAAACCCACGCCTTGGCCGAGCTCAATATCACACCCCTCCTCGATCTCGTCTTCGTCCTCCTCATCATCTTCATGATCACCACCCCGCTGATGGAGCAGCAACTCCCGGTCGATCTCCCCAAAGCCAGCACCACTCTCACCTCGACCCCACCCGACCCAAAATCGATCCTCACTCTCACCCTCGCCAAAGACGGCTCCGCAATTCTCGGCTCTAATAAAATCAATCTCAACCAACTCACCCCACTTCTTGCTCAAAGAAAAGCCCGCGACCCCGAACTCGTCGTCTCCCTGCGGGCTGACTCCTCCCTCCCCTACGAAACCATTTTCCGCGCCTTGGAGTCCGTCCGCACCGCTGGCGCCCGTCTCGACCTCGCCAATACGCCGGACACCCGCAAGTGAATCCCCACGGTCGCCCCTTCCGGCGCACCGTTCTGATTGTTTTCGCCGCCCACGCACTTCTTCTGGCCATCTTCGCTCTTCCTCTGGCCCAATGTCAGAAACCCCAACCGATTCAACCCGTCGAAATGATCGACCTCGGCTCCCTGCGCCCCGGCCCCGGACTCCCCTCCCCCACCTCATCCCCAGCTTCCGTCGCGCCAGTTCAACCCGCATCCGAAATCCCAAATCAAGAATCCAAAATCCAAAATCCCGTCCCCCAATCCACCCCAACCCCTGAACCCGAGCCCGAACCACTACCGGAACCTCCGCCCACCCAAAAACCTGAACCGATTCCCACGCCGACTCCTGTCCCCGCTCCGCCCAAACCCAAACATCAAGTCAAAGTCAGCACCGCCAAGAAAAAGGTCTCCGTTTCGTCACCCAATCAGGAAAGCAAAGCAAACGCCAAAAAGTCGAGCGAGCCCCCCGGCCCCAGCGTCTCCGATATTAAAAATCGCCTCGCCTCCAAAATCCCGGCCGAGAGCGGAGGAGGCGGCGGAGACGGAGCCGGCAACGCCGGCCGACCCGACGGTATCGCGGACGACTTTTCCTGGTACCGCGCCCTCATCAAGCAGTCGATTCAATCCGCTTGGAAAAAACCACCCATCCCCGCTGGAGAAAAGATCTTCACCGAAGTCGAAGTTAAGATCGCCCCCAGTGGCGCCGTCTCCTTTCTCCAAATCTCAAAACCCTCCGGCGACCCAGTCATGGATGCCTCGGTCGAACAGGCCGTCCGCTCCACCCCTCGCCTCGCCAAACCTCTGCCGGCAGGTCTAGGCTCGCCCGACTACACGGTAATCATTCAGTTTAAGTTGGAGTAGCGGGCAAAGCCTGGATTTCGAATTCCGAATTTACTGGAAATCTGCCCTCGGTGCTGTTGGCTCACGCGATGAATAACGCCCTCCCTGCCTTACTTCTTTTCCCCTCGCTGCTCCTCGCCCAAAACGCCGCCCCCGTCATCGTCATCGAGCAAACTCGTAAAGTGGACGTAGCCATCGCCCCCATCTCTGGCACCGAGGGCCCCGCCATCACCAAAGTCCTCCAGAACGATCTCGAGCGCTCTGGCGCCTGTCGCATCGTCGACCCCGCCTCCGCCTCCTTCACCCTCTCCGGCACCCTTACCCCATCGGGACTCGCCGGTCGCGCCACCCCAAAAACAGGGGGTGCCCCTCTGGTCGACTCCTCCTTCAGTGGCGACGCCCGTCGTGCCACCCATCAGTTTGCTGACGCATTTGTGGAAGCCCTCACGGGCACTCCTGGATTTGCCTCCAGTCGAATTACCTTTGCATCAGCTTCCGGTGGAAAAAAAACCAAGGTAAAAGAAATCTACATCTCAGACATCGACGGATCCAACGCCCGCCAGCTCACCCAAGACTCCGCTCTTGGCTACTGCCCCAAGTTCTCCCCTGACGGAACCAAAATTGCCTACAGCTCCGACAAAAGTGGCTACCGTGATACTTATGTCATCGATCTCAATAGTAAAAAACGCTCCGTCGTCGCCCAATTCCCTGGCCAAAATACCGGGGCTGCCTTCTCCCCCGACGGTTCCACCCTTGCCCTCAGCCTTTCAAAATTCGGCAACCCCGAAATTTGTACCCTCCCCGCCTCGGGCGGCTCCCCCACTCGGCTGACCCAGACCCGTGGAACCGACTGCTCTCCCACTTGGTCGCCCGACGGCACCAAAATCGCCTACGTCTCCGATGAGCGAGGCAGCCCCGGCCTCTACCTCATCCCCGCCACCGGGGGCCAACCAGAAAAATTAAATACCGAATCCTCCTACACCACCGAGCCCGACTGGTCCCCCGACGGCAAAAAGATCGCCTACAGCATCACCTCCGGCGGCGGCCAAATTGGCGTCTACGATATCGATTCTAAAAAAGCCCGTATCGTCAGCCGTGGCTCCGGCCTCGAAAGCCCCTCTTGGACAAGGAACTCCCGCCACCTCGTCTGCTCGCAAAATGGCACGCTAGTTCTGCTTGACTCACTCACGGGGGAGGCTATCAAAATACCCAATAACTTGAGTACCAACACCGAACCCAATACAACCCGCTGAAAATTATGAAATATACCTACCTCTCACTCCTTGCCCTCCTTGCCCTCCTTTCGGGATGCGCCGACAAAGATAAAAAGGGCGATGGCGCCGCTTTTGGCGATAGCACCGACAATATTTACGACCAAGCTCTCCCCGAACGCTCGGGCAACCCCGACACCGCCGACTACGAAACCCTCAAATCCGAAACTGTCTTCTTCTCTTACGACAGCTTTACCATCGAAGCCAAGGAACGCCCCAAGCTCGATAAACTCGCCAACTACCTCAGCAACAACTCCAACACCAAAATCGTCATTGCGGGTCACACCGATGCTCGTGGCACTCCCCAATACAATCTCGCCCTCAGCGAGAAACGCGCCAACGCCGTCCGCCAATATCTCATCGGCCTCGGCGCCAGTGGCTCCAATATCAGCACCGTTGGCTATGGCGAAGATCGTCCCTCGTCCGAAGGTGAGTCCGATTCCTCCCACAACGCCAACCGTCGGGCCGCCCCGGGGATCTTACGCTAAGAAGGATCAGGCATCCGGCTGATTCAGCGCCGGAAACCACCTGGTGATTCCCTCCCCCGCCTCATCGGGCAACCCTCACCTCCTCCGCCTGCCCAACTGGCTGGGCGACTTCATCCTCGCCCTCCCCTCCGTCCACCTTTACCAAAGCTGGCTGAATCGTCGCGCCCCAATTCTCGTCGTCGGCCCCCCAGCACTTACCCCTCTGGCCCCCATCCTTCTTCCAGGAATCGAATTCATTCCGGCCCCATCCTTTCCATTTTCCCTTCACCCCATCATCAAAAAACGGCTCGTCTCCTCCGCCACCCTTTTCCCAAACTCTTTGCGCGCTGCCCTCGAAACTCTCCCCGCTCCCTACCGAGCCGGCTTCTCGCGACCACTCCGTAACTCCCTCCTCACCGAAAATCACCCCCGCCGCACCACTCCCTACGGCTACGTCCACGTGGCCAACCAGTACCTCGGCTTGCTGGAAGATCTAGGACTTCCCAAAGCCAAAGCCGAACTTCCCCCACCCCCCACTCTCCCCAAACCCAAAGACGTCCCCACCCAACCCTATCTCGCCATTCTCCCCGGTGCCGCCTACGGACCCGCCAAACGCTGGGATCCCGCCTCCTTCGCCTCGGTCATTCGCGACCTCCAAAAATCCCACTCCCTCCAACCCATTCTCCTCGGCGGCCCTGGAGACCGCGAAGTCTGCCAGGCCGTGGCCGAATCTTTCGGCACCCCCATCACAGATCTTTCCGGAAAAACCAGCACCCTTGAGCTCGCCCACTGGCTCGCCCACGCCCGCCTCACCCTCTGCCACGATAGCGGCCCCATGCACCTCGCGGCCTACCTGCGCCAACCCGCCGTCGCCATCTTCGGCTCCACCGAGCCCGCTTGGACCGGCCCCCTCGGCACCTCCGTCACCGTCGTCCGCCACAAAGTCTCCTGCAGCCCCTGCTTTCTCAAAACCTGCCCCATCGATCGGCGCTGTATGACCCGACTCACCCCCGAAGAAGTTTTGACTGCGTGCGTCCAAAGGTTGAATCAAAAATGAGCACCAAAGGCACATCTCGCGTGATGGCCGCCATCGGAGCCTCCCGCGTTCTCGGGCTGGTCCGCGAAATCCTCCTCAACACCTTCCTCGGAGCAGGCAAGGAACTCGATGCACTCATCGCCGCCTTCCGCATCCCCAAC
>CAMCFB010000059.1 GCA_945874125.1 Verrucomicrobia subdivision 6 bacterium
ACCCCGCCCCCGCCCACAAACCCAACCGCACCCAATCCCTTTTCCACTTTTGCCCATCGATCCACTTCCGCGGATCCTCCCCCCACCACCGCATTAACCCCACGGCCAACAGCAGCGCCACCACCAGCTCCACCCGCCCAAAAATCCGCGCGAAGGGAAAAATACCCGGCACCAATCTCTCCACCCCACACGCCACCGGCCAGGCCAGCGCTGAGGTCAACAGCACCCAAAGCCCAAAATACACCAAAACTCCTATTCCTCCTCGGTTCACCCGCCCATCTTGCTCTCTTTTCGACCCCCATCGCCACCCTTTTTGCCCTGCCCAAAGCGTTGCCCCCCACCCCCTCATCGTTTAAGATTCCCCCACGCATGGCTGAAGCAAAACCCATCGCCTCGCTCGAGTTCGAAAAACCATTAGCCGAACTCGAGAAACGAATCGACGAACTCCGCAAGCTCTCCGGCAAACAAAAGCTGGGCGCCGAGTTGGAGATTAGCGCCCTACAAAAAAAGTGGTCGGTCGCCCGAAAAGAGGTTTATGGAAACCTTACCCCGTGGCAACGCATCCAGATTGTTCGTCACCCCCAACGCCCCTACCTGCTCGACTACCTCCGCCAAGGAGCCACCGAACTTTTTGAGCTCGGCGGTGATCGCGCCTTTGGGGAGGACCGCGCCCTCATCGGCGGTTTTGCCACTTTCGATCAGCAGCGGGTCGTTTTTCTCGGACATCAAAAAGGTCGCGACACCAAAGAGAACCTCATGCGCAACTTCGGCTGCGCCCACCCCGAAGGCTACCGTAAAGCCCTTCGCCTGATGCGCTTGGCCGACCGCTTTCGCCTTCCCATCATCACCTTCATCGACACCCCGGGAGCATTTCCCGGCGTCGCCAGCGAAGAGCGCCACGTGGCCGAAGCGATCGCGGTCAACATTCGCGAAATGTTTAATCTCCACGTCCCTGTCATCGCCGTCGTCATTGGGGAAGGGGGCAGTGGAGGAGCCTTGGGCATCGGGGTGGCCAACCGCGTTCTCATTTTGGAAAACGCCTACTACTCCGTCATTTCGCCCGAAGGATGCGCCAGCATTCTTTGGAAAGATCGTGCCTTTGCCCCCCAAGCCGCCGAAGCCCTCCGGATCTCCTCCCGAGATCTTCTCGAACTCGGCTTGGTCGATGAAATTATTCCCGAGCCCATGGGCGGCGCTCATCGGGATTGGAACACCACCATCACCACCACGATGGATCGCATCCGTCACCACCTCGCCGATCTCATGAAACTGCCCGCCGCCCGCCTGATCGAAACCCGTCACGCCCGCTTCCGCGCCATCGGCACGGTTTTAGAAAACTAATTTCGCGGCCTTACCCTTCCTCGCCGATTTTGCCCAGTTCGTCCCGAATCCGCGCGGCCTCCTCGAACTGCTCTTTCCCGACCGCCGTGCTTAAATCTTCCTGCAATCGCTTCTTGTTCGGCTTGCGCAAACTTTTCGGCATTTTGCCCGCATGCCGTGTTCCCTTCTGACAATCGTTCAGCACATCCTGCAGCAGAGAGGCAAACACCCCATAGCACTCCCCACATCCTAATCGCCCCGTTTTGCGCACGTCCTCCGAAGTGAAGCCGCAGGCGGAACACTTGTTCGAGACCGCCGGCGTCGGCGAGGGAATAAGAAGCGATTTGGCCGAAATTTCCTTAATTTCATTTTCCACCGCGGCCGCCGGATCCTCCTTGCCCTTGCTGGCCGCTAATTTCGACACCGCCCCCCAAATATCAAAATCCACCAAATCTTTCTGACCCAACTGCGGAATGCACTTCTCACACACGTGCACGTCGATCGACTTCGCATTGACCAACTTGCTTAAATGACAAGTTGCCTGATTGCCTGGGCAGAAGGTGCACTCCATAACTGAAAATTAACCATGCTACCCCCACTAGGCAAACCTCCCGCCCAAGACTCCCTTTGGCTCTCCCCCCAAGTTTGGCAACAGATTCTGGAGTCCCAAACCGACGCTTTCTTAGCTGCCCATAGCTGGGGGATCCGCGCCGAACGCTGGGGCGACACCCTCCGCTGGATCTCCTCCCGCCCGATCGCCTCACCCCCCTCATCCCCACCTCCCTCTCTCGATTGGCAACCCTCCCAAATCCTGATGCAGGAAGAATCCTCCCCCACCGCCACCTTTCTTCAGGGAAATACCTATCAGGTGGAAGCGATGGAACTGGGGCTACGCTACGAAATCGATCTAACCCCGGGCACCGCCCCGGGTCTTTTCCCCGATCAACGAGAAAATCGGCGCCATCTCGCCTCTCTTCGCCCCACCCGACTCCTTAACCTATTCGCTCACACCTGCGCCTTCGGCGTTCTGGCTGCCTCCGCCGGCGCCGAGACTTTGAATATCGACTCCTCCGCCCGGTCCCTCGCCCGCGGAAAAAACAATTACCAACGCAACCAACTCACCGGCACGGCACACCGTTTCTGGACGGAAGACGTGCGCCGCGTTCTCCCCCGTCTCTCCCGCCGCGGCGAAACTTTCGACGCCATCATCTTGGATCCCCCCACCTTCGCCCACGGCGGACGTGGCCGCTCTTTTCGTATCCAGCGCGAGCTCGAGCCTCTCCTCCTCGCCTGCTTTCCTCTTCTCGCCCCCAACGGATCCCTGCTTCTCTCCATTAATCAGGCTCAAACCACTCCGGCTGACCTTCACTCGACGATTCAAAAAATTCTTTCGCGGGAGGCAATCCCCGCTCAAATCCTCCATGGATTTCGGCCCCCCGATATTCCGGAGGAGAGGATGCCCTCCTCCCTCTGGATCGTTCGGCAGAGTTGACACCCCGCCCCCCCGATCGAATTCTATCCCTGTGCCCGGAATCCTCTCCCTCGCCTCGGTCGCCCTGAATCTTTTTCGAGAATTCGTTCCCGGCCACCCCGATGCCGCCCGCTTCTGGCTCGAAATCGGTGCCGGAATTCTCTCCCTTCTCATCGTCCTCGGAATTCTTCTTCGTTTTTTTGGCTCGGAAAATGCCCGCCCTGCTCTCCTCACCTTGGGTGCCACTTTGGGAGTTCTCCTCCTCGCCGCCGGTCCCGCCGCCGTGGAGCTCTACCTTCTGCCTCACCTTTCCCCCGCGCTCCTCGGTCACATCGACACTTTTTCACAATGGGTGGGACAACGCACTCACCAAACCCCTTGGCCGGCGCGAACGGCTCTCCTCTCCCTCGGACTCATCCTTAGTCTTTTGCTCACGGTGGTTCCGCTGACGAAGTGGACCTTTCGCGTGCCCGCCTTCCTGACCCTGATCGCCTGGCTGGCCGCCGGTGCCACCGCCGGCACGGTCTCGTCTCTCCTTCGCGCCAAAGTTCCCCCCGTGCCCCCCGAACTAGTCGAAAAAGCGAAACGGAACCCGAGCTAATCCCCCAACATCTTTTCCAACCTCTTTCGTGTCGGCTGAAACGTGGCGGGGTCGGTCGAAGGCGGAGGAAGCACATTGGGTCCAATGACCAAGCGACAGATCGTGCCTGGAATCGGAATCTGAAAGCGATCCCACGACGGCAACTCCCACTTCCAGCGGTAATGAACCGTGGCCGGGATGATCGAAATGCCCGTCGCCGCCGAGACCGCCAACACCCCATCCTGCACCTTGCCCCGTGGGCCTCTCGGGCCATCCGGCGTAATCACAATATCGCGCGCTCCTTTTTGCCCGAGTTCCCGCACCATCTCCAACATCGCCCCAACCCCTCCTTTGGAGGACGAACCCCGCGCCGTATCCAGACCAAATCGACGGGCCACCTGCGAAATAAACTCCCCATCCCGACTGCGACTAATCAAAACCAGGCACTTTCTCCGCGCACAAAATCGCTCGTAAATATACGACATCAGTAGGATTCGGTTGTGCCAAAAAACAAAGATGCGGGGATCTCGCTCCTCCTGCTGCAGGATTTTGTCGGGATCTTCTAATCGGAAGCGAACGGTCCAAGCCAAAAGTCGGATCAGCGCCGCGACCAGAGGCGGACTTTTTTCAGCGAGAAATTTCTTCATGCGAAAGGTCTCCGATTCCACCACCGCGTGATCGAGCGCCAAGGGGTTTCCAAAATCAACTCCCGCAACAACTCCTCCGTCGTGCTCGCCCGCGCCTCCTCGATCCTCCGCAGGGACACCATCGCCGGAACGAGAATCAGACAGAGCGTGGCAAAGAGAATGACAAAGCGATTTACTTCCAGTGCGGCACCGAAATGGACCGGTTGCAACACATCGGTCAACAATCCCCATCCCAGCGGCGCCAACCCTGCCACCAAACTGCCGGCCACGCTGAACAGAGCGAAGAAGTGACTCCTCCCCATCGCGGGCACCGTCCCCATCAAAAGCCTCATATGGGCACTGTTGTACAGCGCCAACCCAATTCCCGCGGTGGTTTGCTGAAAAAGAATCATTCCCCATTCAAAGGGGAAAAGGTGCGCCGCCACCGAACCCCACCCCAACCAGTGAATTCCGAAAATCAGGCCGGCCAATCCCAAGACAGGACGGCTTCCCACGCGATCCAACATCTTGCCCGTGGCCAATGAGGTCAGGACAAAAACCGTCCCCCAGATCAGATGCAAGATCATGAACTTGGAGTCGGAGCACCCCAACTGATCTCTGGCAAACGGAATGAAGATCAATCCCCCGCCCGACAACGCCAACATCATGATGGAGTGAAAAATCACCAACTTCAGAAAAGGGCCATGCTGCAACATCGCTTTCCAAGGCACTTCCTCACCCCCCTCTCGTGCGGCCGGAGAAATCGGGGCATCGGGGATCTTTTTCAAATACACGCAAGATAATCCCGCCAGAAGTAAGCTCACCCCAAACAAAGCCCCAAACGCCGCCGGACTGTCCACCACCTGCAGGTACCAAGCGGTCACCGCGACGGTCAAAAGGAGCGCGGTCTGCGAGGCCGCCTGGTCCGTTGTTAGAAATCGGCCTCGGACCGATTCGGGCACAATCGCGCTAATCCAAGGCAGATACCCACTCAGCGAAATCCCACGGGCAATATTGAAAAGAAAAAGCAGAAAAAGAACCAGGATCTGTCGCGTCGAGGAGTCGATCGGCAGGGGCAGACTCACGACGAAAGCCACCGCTCCAATCATCAGACTGCGACTCACCCACCCTCGCAAAACAAAGGTCCGATAGCCCACTCTTTCCACAAATCGCGCGGCCGGAATTTGGAAAATATTCATCAAGGCTCCCAACGCCGCCACCACTCCCAAGACGGTGGCCGAGGCTCCCAATTTTTTGAAGTAGAGCATCATGGGCAGTCCCATGATCAGATAAAAGGAGCTGGTATTAAAAATCTGAAAGAGGAATGCGTTGAGCAAGGGCCCCCGGGCCAGCCCAAACCCGCCCCCCTTCACGCCGAAATCTCTCGGGGGCGTAGCAGCGGAAAGAAAATCACCTCTCGGATCGAATCGGCACCCGCCAGGAGCATCGCCAGGCGATCCACCCCCAACCCCATCCCCCCGGCCGGCGGCATTCCGCTCTGCAACGCCTCGAGAAAGTCCTCATCCACTTTTTG
>CAMCFB010000060.1 GCA_945874125.1 Verrucomicrobia subdivision 6 bacterium
TTTTTACCGAGCGGATCCGCCGACGAATGTCACGTGTACTGGCCATAGATCAATCCTTAGGAGGCGGGTTGACTGGCAACAAAGTCACTCAAAGCACTTTTCAGATCGGCTGCAATCGCATCGTCCACCGCTTTTTTCTGACGGATGGCCGATAGAATATTATCTTTCCGGGTCGTCAGATACTCGGTTAACCGATTCTGAAACGCTTTCACCTTGTCCACCGGGACGGAATCAAAATATCCATTCTGAATCGTCCAAAGAATGGCCACCTGGACCTCCACCAGCAGAGGTTGATACTGAGTCTGCTTGAATACCTCCACAATTCGGGCGCCTCGATCCAATTTGGCTTTCGTCGCCGCATCCAAATCACTGGAGAACTGGGCAAACGCGGCCAACTCGCGGAACTGAGCCAACTCCAACTTGATCTTACCCGCCACCTGCTTGATCGCCTTGATCTGGGCGGCCGATCCTACTCGGGAAACCGAAAGACCCACGCTGATCGCTGGCCGTACCCCTTGATAGAACAGATCCGTCTCCAGGTAGATCTGCCCGTCGGTGATCGAAATGACGTTCGTCGGAATGTAGGCCGATACGTCTCCCGCCTGTGTCTCGATGATGGGTAGAGCCGTCAACGAACCCGCCCCTGCCTTTTCACTGAGTCGGGCACTCCGCTCCAAAAGACGCGAGTGGAGATAAAATACGTCTCCGGGATACGCCTCGCGACCCGAAGGGCGCCGCAAGACCAGCGAGACCTGCCGATACGCCACCGCATGCTTCGACAAATCATCAAAAATAATCAAAGCGTCCATCCCGTTATCCATAAACCATTCGCCCATGGCACAACCGGCAAACGGGGCCAAGTACTGGGAAGTCGCCGAATCCGAAGCATTTGCCGCCACCACGATGGTGTACTTCAAAGCTCCGGTTTCCTCGAGAACCGCTAAAGTACGGGCAAGGCTGGAATTTTTCTGACCGACGGCTACGTAGATCGAGTACACAGGACGAAATGTTTTATCCCCCAACTTCTCAGCCAGCTGGTTGATTCGTGCCTGATTAATAATCGTATCGATTGCCACCGTGGTTTTGCCCGTCGAACGATCCCCGATGATCAACTCCCGTTGCCCTCTTCCAATCGGGATCATCGCATCAATCGCCAGAATTCCCGTTTGCAACGGCTGATTGACCGACTGCCGTTTAATGATTCCCGGCGCGATTTTTTCGACCGGATACGACTCCTTGGAGACAATCGGTCCCTTGCCGTCCAGCGGCGCTCCCAAAGCATCCACCACTCGCCCCAATAAACCTTTTCCTACGGGAACCTGCAGAAGTTTTCCCGTTGCTTTGACCTCATCCCCTTCTTTCAAGTGGGTAAAGTCACCAATGATAATGGCCCCTACCTCCGTCTCCTCCAAATTGAGGGCCAACCCCGTCACCCCACCGGGAAATTCGATCATCTCATTTAGAGCAACTCCCGACAGGCCCTCGATCTTGGCCACCCCGTCCCCGATTTCTCGAATGTTTCCCGTATGTTTCTTGGTCACCTCCGATTTCAGTTTCCCGATCTCGGCTTCGATTTCTGCAACGATTCCACTCATGTTCTAGCTCCTTACTTTCTGGCAGTCCTTAGGCCGACCGAGCGAGCGCCTCCAGGCGCCCGCTGAGGGTCGCGTCCCAAACATCACTGCCCACGCGAATTCTTAACCCGCCCAGCACTTCAGGCCGTACCTCGACCCGTTGAGCCAACGGTTTTCCAAAATGTTTTTCCAAAACGGCAAAGACCGCTTTGCCCCCGTCTTCCAACTTCACCGCCGAGACCACTTCGTGTGTCGCTCGCCCTACCTCCAACCGGACCAACTGCCCCAAGCGACCCAAGACTTGCAAGTAGCCCCGCGGTTTTTTCTGAACCAGCGCGGTGACAACCTGACGAACCCGCGCCTCATCCAATCCCTTTTCCGAACGGCAGATTCGGAACAAGGTCTTGGCTTCCGAGCGAGCAGCGCGATTGATCTTCATGGATTGTCGGGTGTGCGCCGGGTCTACTTCGCGACCAAGGCCACCGCTTCCTTTCGCAATCGCTCCTCATCTTGGGGAGTAAGCACCCGACCAACCAACTTCTCCGTTGTCCGGGCTACCAAACGTCCCAGCTCTTTTCGCATCTCTGACTCCAGCTGGGTGCGGTCTCGCTCCATCGTTTCCTGCGCTTTTTTGACCAAGGTCTCGGCTTGGGCATGGGCCTCGGCCAATCTCTTGGCGCCTTGCACGTCCGCCGAGGCCCGAGCCTCCGCCACCATCTTCTCCGCCCGAGCCTCCGCGTCCCGCAGGATTTTTCGGCGCTGCTCCTCCGCTTCCGCCAGGCTTTGCCGACCTTTTTCCGCTCCCGCGAGGCCCTCCTCGATCAGGCGCTTGCGCTCGGCCAACATGTTGAGCACCGGCCGATAGGCAAAGCGCCACAAGACCGCGAGAACGATGAGAAAGTTGATCGTCTGGGCGCTAAATTTCGCCCAATCGATCCCCAACTGCTCCGCGAGCTGGTGACCGGTTTCGACAAGGGAAGTGGCCAGCATGACAATTCTCCCAGTGCCCGCTTATTTATTGACGACGAAATAGACGAGAATCGCGAGACCCTCGGCAAACGCCATTCCCAGCAGACTGATGATCAATACCGGGTTAAAGGCCCCGGGATTGCGTCCGACCGCTTCGGCGGCACGTCCGCCAATCAGGCCGACGCCCAGTGCCGCTCCCGCACCGACTAGCGCCACTGCTAATTGCATTCCGTTGAAGGTAACTTGTCCTGCTTCTGCCAGCATCATAGTTCGTGTCCCTTTCGTTGGACCCTGATCTCCATCTCCCCGACCCACGCAGGTCGTTCGGAGCGGATTTCTAGGAGGTCCCTCTAGTGCCCGCCCTCCTCTTCAGAGTGCGAACAAAGTGTGGCCGTGAAAGCCACACAAAGCATGGTGAAGACGATCGCTTGCACGAGGCAAACAATCAGCTCCAGAAAATAGAACGGCACCGCCGCAATACCAAAGGGTAGCATTTTTAGCATCAGAGTTAGCACGCTTTCCCCTCCATAGACGTTTCCATAAAGCCGCATGGAGAGGGAGACCGGCCGAATCAAGATCGAGATTAACTCCACCACTCCCACCACCGCGAAAATTACCGTCATCGGCAAAAGAAGGAATCCACCAATCTTGCCCTTCACCCCAAAGATGTGCTTCACCAAACCGAGAGGTCCGTTGTACCAGATCGCCCACAGCGTACTCATGACAAAGTAGATCACCGCCATCGAGACCGTTAGGTTGGCATCCGCGGTTGGAGGCCGCAAAAAAGGACGCTCCACATGATCCACCGCAAAAGGCAAGCCCGCCTTGGGTTGCCCATACCCAATGCTGCCAACCCCGGGCAACAAATCCACTAAGTTGGAGACGGCGATAAAAATAAAGTAGGTCGCAATTAAAGGAAAAGCCCAGCCCACCACTTTCGGTTCCAGTAAGCCCGCAATCATTCCCCGGACCGCATCGACGACCGCCTCAACAAAATTTTGCGCACCCGAAGGGATCAAAGCCATCTTTCTCGTGCCGATCCCCACCACCAAAAGAATACCCAGAGCGACCCCCCAAAGAGCCACCATGCTACTGGTGACTGGCAAAGGCCCGATTTGAAAAAATGTCGTGGCGGCCGCAGGAACGGGCGCACCAGCGGCGGCAGAAGCAAAAGGTAAAATCCAATACATCGTAAGGCTTCAAATAGAGCCAAATTCACCCCAACTGCCAAGCCCATCCATCCCAAACCTCGCTTTAGTCGCCAATAACCGCCGTCTGTAAGTTTTTCTAATACTAAAAGTTTCACTAACCAGTGGGACGATAAATACTCTTGCTTTGCCTGCATACTATGCCTACATTGCCTGCGTGCCGAATAAGACAAAAACACAATACACCATTCGCGATATACCTGAGTCTACGGATAGTCGCCTTCGGGAAACGGCCGCGATGGAAGAAATCAGCCTCAACCAAGCAGCGCTTCAGGCTCTCCAGCGTGGCCTCGGCACAGGCGAGCACTCCGTTCGTTACCGTTCCCTTCACTCCCTTCTTCAGAGAAAGGATGAGGTGGATCAAGCCTCTTGGAGGTCCACTTTAGCCGAGATGGATCGTGTGAATCCCGAAGATTGGAAATAAAACGGTGCGACTGCTCATCGACAGCAATCGCTTTATCGATTTCTGCTCGGGTGATCCCGAGGTCGTCAGTCGTCTGGAATCGGCCGTGCAAGTAATCGTCCCCTTTGTCGTCCTCGCCGAAATTCGAGTGGGATCACTACTTTTCAAACGCGGGTTGGATCAGGCCAGAGTGCTGACAGAATTCTTGCAGCAACCAGGAGTCCGCACGGTTCACTCGACCGATACGACGACCCACCACTGCGCAGCGCTCTACGTTTACCTGCGCAAGCAGGGCACCCCGATTCCCACGAATGACATCTGGATTGCCGCACTCGCCTTAGAGCACTCCCTCGTGATCTACACACGGGACGCCCACTTCGAGCATCTGCCCCAAATTCCGAAGATCCGGTAGCCGTGGCAAAAAAAAAATCGGCCCGGGACTAGGAAAGCCCCGGGCCGATTAACTCTGGCGACGACCTACTCTCGCGTGCCCTATAGACGCACTACCATCGGCGATGTCGCGTTTCACTTCCGGGTTCGATATGGGACCGGGTGGGACCACGACTCTAAGGCCACCAGACCACTGTTCCTCTCAGGGAAATCTCCCCTCCTGGAAAAGGCCGTCTGTCGGCTTTCGTCACTTTCGTTTTCAAAGAATCCCGCGGGGATTCTCTGATAACTGCGCAAAATAGATTCAACTTCTGCCGAGACGCTGGAAATAAAATCAGCGACTCATTGCGAATCAAAAAAACTCAGTGAATTGTCCGCCGGCGACCCGCTCCCCGAGGGAAGCGGACCGCATCGCGGAAAATCCTGAGATCAAGCCAATTGGGAAATTAGTATCGCTTAGCTAAACACGTTACCGTGCTTCCACTTGCGACCTATCAACGTGATTATCTACCACGTCCCTAATGGGGAAATGTCATCTTCGGATGAGCTTGGCGCTTAGATGCTTTCAGCGCTTATCTCTTCCGTACTTAGCTACCCGGCGCTGCCGCTGACGCGACAACCGGAACACCAG
>CAMCFB010000061.1 GCA_945874125.1 Verrucomicrobia subdivision 6 bacterium
CGTAATGCCCACATCTTTGCCTACTACATCTTGCATGAACTTCCCCCGGGTTTTCGCGGTCTTCTCATTGCGGGAATCTTTGCCACCGCCATGGGCTCTTTAAGCACCGCCCTCAACGCGTTAGCTACCTCTTGGGTTCGGGACTGGTATGAACCCTTTTTTGCAACCCGTTGCCAAAATCCAAACTCGCTCCGAGCGGCCCGGTGGGCCACGGTCACCTTTTCGATTATCCTCGTCGGAATTGGGGCGATGACCGCGTGGGTTGTCATCCGGAACCCAACCTCTCGAATCCTGCCCATCGTTCTCGGAATCTTTGGCTATACCTACGGATCACTTTTGGGCGTGTTTCTTTTGGGGGCCCTGACCAAGTTCCGTGGATCCGACAAGGGAAATCTCATTGCCATGACCGCAGGTTTCATCGCTGTCGCGATTCTTTCTGGTTTACCCTCCGACGTACTGAAACTTTGCGGCCTGCCGCCCCTGCCCCGCCCGGAGTGGCTTCCCCTCATCGCATTTCCATGGCGCATTACTTTTGGAACGCTAGTTACTTTTTTGGTAGGTCTGCTTTTTTCGCCAAAAGCCATCAATGGTCAACCCCCCAATCCCTCCTAGTTAGCTTTGTTTTGGCCAAGGCGAACTGTATGCGCAAGATGCGCACGAAATAAGATTCTTTAAGGAATCATCACGGTTAAGGCGCCAGTCTCTCTCGAACCCACTGGGCACCTTCCCGACGATATCGAAGCCGATCGTGCAACCGGCTCTTTCTTCCCTGCCAAAATTCCCAAACTTCCGGCTTTAAGCGAAATCCGCCCCAATTTTCTGGGCGAGGTGGATCAACGGGGAACTCTCTCTCGTATTTAGCGGAATTGGCTACTAGGACCGATCGATCTGGAATCACCTGGCTTTGCGGTGAGGCCCACGCCCCGATTTGGTGATCCAATGGCCGACTTTGGAAGTAAGTATCGCTCTCCTCTGAACTGATCTTCTCGACCTTGCCCTCGATCCGCACCACCCGCTCCAACTCCACCCAGTGAAACTGCAAAGAAGCCCATGGGTTGCCCGCTAATTCACGACCCTTACGGCTCTCATAGTTGGTGTACCAAACAATGCCCCTCTCATCATACCCCTTGATCAAGACGGGTCGGGTGCTGGGCCGATTCTCTTTGGAGACCGTGGCTAAAGTCATCGAGTTGGGCTCAGGAATCTTGGCCTGAATCGCCTCCTCCAGCCACTGAATGAACTGCTGAAGAGGGTCCTTGTCGGACGCCTTCTCATCCAGCTCAGCTCTTTCGTAGCTTTTACGCAAATCGGCTAAATCGCTTACTCCAGCCATCTGACCACTTTACCACACTCCTCCCCCTGAAACACATCCGATCATCCTACTTTCCCGGGAATGTAGGATAGTCCCACTTTTCCGGGAAAGTGGGATGGTTGCGACTTAAACGGCTGACTGCTTAGGCAGGTGGTCACCGCTCTAAATAAAAAGGCTGAGGGTGTTCCAAGATAGTGTTCTGTGGCATACTTGCCCCTATGGAACTCGCCGGGGACTTGCGCAACAAAAAGAGCCGCCTCGAACAACTGATTCACTCGTGGCCATCGGCTCTGGTGGCTTACTCCGGCGGGGTCGATTCTGCCTTCCTCCTCTGGTTTGCCCATCAGGTTCTCGGCGTAAAGGTTACTGGTATTCTGGGCGACTCCCCCAGCCTTCCTCGCTCCGAGCACTCCGCCGCCCTTGCCTTCGCCGAAAAACATCACCTCCCGCTCGAAGTTCTGCGCACTCTCGAACTTGACGACCCCTCCTACGCCTCCAACCCGCCGAATCGCTGCTACTTCTGTCGGTCGGAACTTTTTCAACGGATGGAAGAGGTAGCGAAACTTCGCGGCGTGGCGATCCTGGCCTATGGGGAAAACTTGGACGATTCACGGGAAATCCGCCCAGGCCGAGCCGCTGCCGGGGAATTCTCCGTCGCCGCCCCACTCCGAGACGCAGGACTAACCAAAGCAGATGTTCGTGCCCTCGCGCATGCGGCGAGACTGGATGTAGCCGAAAAGCCCGCGGCACCTTGCCTCTCCTCCCGGCTTGCCCCCGGTCTCTCCGTCACTCCCGAAAGATTGGCCGCCATTGAACATGCCGAAAACGCTGTCCGTCGCCAAGGCTTCCGCATCATTCGTGTCCGTCACCTCGGCCTCAAGGCCCTGGTTCAGGTTTCCCCCGAGGAGACCACCCGCCTTCAAGATCCCCAGCTCCAAGCCGCTCTTACTCCCGCAATTCTCCGCGCAGGATTTAGCGATGTGGAATTTGATCCTCTCGGCTACCAGGGGGCTGGACTGCGCTAGCCGTCGAATCTACGAGCTCTTTAATTTTTCATACTCCGTCAATGCCATCGCCACGACCTGATCCATATTGTAGTACCGATAGGTCGCTAGCCTTCCGACAAAGGTGACGTTTCGCTCCTCCCTCGCTTTCGCAGCATACTTTTCGTAGAGCGCCTTCGAGTCGGGAGCCGGCACAGGATAGTAAGCCTCTTTTCCTGGCGCAAAATCTTCCGGATATTCTCGCACGATCGTGGTCACGGCCGATTTCTGCCCCGTCGCATGCTTAATCTCAACCACCCTCGTATACTCATGGTCGTTCGGATAGTTGACCTGCATCGCCGGTTGAAAGAACTCTTTGTGAATGGTCTCCGGCTCAAAGCGCATCGACCGGTACGGCAATCGGCCTTCCGAAAAGTTGAAATACTCGTCAATCATTCCCGTATAAATCATTTTCTGATAAGTCGTGCTTGGGGGGAGCTGACGGTAGTCGGTCTTCAAACGAACGGTGATTCGAGGATGCTGTAACATCCGTTGGAACATGCCCGTGTAACCATCCTTGGGCAGGGCCTGAAAGGTATCCGTCACAAACCGATCATCCCGATTCGTACGGACTGGAATACGACCACAAACCGAGGCATCGAGCTGGACCGGGTCCCGCTTCCACTGCTTCTTGGTGTAGTTCTTGAAAAACATCTCGTAGAACTTCCGCCCGACCTGCGACAAGACCATCTCTTCCGAGTTTTTCGGATTCTCAATCGGCTCCCGCCACTTGGCTAGGGTCGCCTCCATCTCCTCCGTCGTGGAGGGCCTCCCCAAATACTGCTCAAAGGTGTTCAAGTTGATCGGAAACTGCCAATACTTACCGTCCGTCCAAACAAGCACTTGATAGCTAACCTGGTGCCAATCGGTAAATCGACTCAAGTACTCCACTACTTTGCTCGAATTCGTTCGAAAGTAGTGCGGCCCATAGGCATGAAACAGGATTCCAGCCGAATCCACCTTGTCGTACGCATTCCCCGCGATGTGATCGCGTCGATCGACCACTAAACAGGTTTTTCCCGAATCTTCCGCCAGTCGCTCTGCGAGGACACTGCCGGCGAAACCCGCCCCCACGACCAAGTAGTCAAACTGCTCCGCCACGAGGACTACCCCTTCGACTTGGCTAGGCCTAAGCGTTGACCAGCGTAGCCCTTGCCCTGCACATCCTGACACCACGCTGGGTTTTCTAAATACCATCGCACGGTTTTCTCCAAACCGACCTCAAAGGAAACTTGGGGTTTCCAATGCGTCTGATTTTTGAATTTCGCTGCGTCGGTGGCGTAGCGCCGATCATGCCCGGGCCGATCGGTCACGCTCTCCATGAGATTTCGGTATGGGCTACCATCCGATCGTGGCTTCAGCCGATCCAGCAGGGCGCAAATTCCCAGAAGAACAGTGTGATTATCTTTCTCGGCATCGGCCCCAACTTGGTAGGGCTCACCTAGTCCGCCCCGGTGCCGAGCCGCTTCAACCGCCCTCGCCGTATCCTCCACGTACAGCCAGTCCCGCACCTGTTTTCCATCCCCGTAGACGGGAATCTTCTCCCCCGCCAAGGCCCTTAAAATGGCCAAGGGAATTAGTTTTTCCGGAAATTGATAAGGCCCGAAGTTGTTCGAAGGCCGCAAAACTACCGTCGGTACTCCATACGTCCGAAAGTAAGCGCGACACAGATGATCCGCCGCCGCCTTCGATGCGGCATAGGGACTGTTGGGGGCAAAAGTAGATGTTTCGCGAAAAGGTGGATCAGTGGGCTCCAAAGAGCCATGCACCTCATCGGTGGAGAGGTGAATGAATCGAAAACTCTCCCTATCTTTACCCTTCTTTTGGCTGAGAAACTTTTTGGCGGCCTCAAGCAAAATAAAGGTTCCCGTGACATTGGTGTGGAGAAAGGGGGCAGGTTCATCGATCGAACGATCGACATGAGACTCTGCGGCAAAGTTGATCATCGATTCCGGTCGATACTTACTTAAAAGCGACTCCACCAGTTTGGCATCCGCGATATCGCCCACGACTACGTCGCAACGGCCCCCTTTTTCCTCTTTTTCTAAATTGGGCCGATGCCCTGCATACGTCAGCTTATCCAGAACCACCACCTTCACATCAGGGGACGAGGCCAAAAGATGCCTCACATAGTTCGATCCAATAAAACCACACCCCCCGGTCACCAAGATCGTTTCTTTTTCGTTACCCATCCATCTTTCTTACCTCCCCCGCACCCCGTAGACCAGCCCTCCCACCTGGGGGTCAGACCCAGGGTCTGACCCCACCCCTGGCACCGCACCTGGCACCATAAGTTGGACTCGCCCAAGGACCCCATAATTTGCGAAAGTGTTGCCCCTGTGCCCTTCGAAAAAGACACCATCGCCGCTTGCGCCACCCCTCCCGGAACCTCTGCCCTTGCTCTGATTCGACTAAGCGGCCCTACCTCAATTCCGATCGCCGAAAAGCTATCCGGCAAGCAGCTACCCCCACGCTCCCCACTCCCGACACACCTACAACTTCAAGAAGCTCTTCTCGACGAAGTCGTCATCACCACATGGCCGAATCCAAAATCGTACACCGGCGAGGATCTGGTCGAAATCAGCTGCCACGGCAACCCCCTCATCGTCCAATCCATCCTCCAAGCGATCTGCACTTTGGGAGC
>CAMCFB010000062.1 GCA_945874125.1 Verrucomicrobia subdivision 6 bacterium
TCCCGCGTCGCCAAATAATTATTGGCCTGCAATCGCAAAAACCCGTACTGGTCGGGCAGGATTTCCAAAATTCCCTCTCCCGCCACACGGCCGTTGTCCAAAGCATGCCGATGCAGAATTTCAAAGATTAATTCGTACTTCAGCATCCCTCCGGGATTTTCCACCCCCACCTCACTCGCCTTATCCAGCAGCTCTTGAAACGGCATCTTTTGCAAATCATCCAACCGCAGGAGAGGACCCGTCGGACGTGGTTCTTCCGCCACGGGGGCATCCCCACCTCCGTCGTGATTCCCGCCATCCGGACCCCGGCGATAATTGTCATACCCCCCTCCTCCATATCCACGCCCCCCCCCGTATCCCCGACCCCCCCGACCCCCACGCCTCTGAAAACGCCTCGGCCCATAATCGTTCCGTGGGCCGTAGTCGCCCCCGCCCTGCGGCCGGCCAAAATCCTGATTGCCCTGCTCTTGTCCGTCACCATTCATAATTTTGCTTTCTTGCCTCGCCGATCTTTCGACCCTCAGGCCGCCCTACTTGGGCTCAACCCAACGATCCACCTGATCCCGAAGCAAATCCAAACTGCCTTCATTCCACAAAACCTGATCACACGCTTGGGCTTTTTTCTCTATCGCCCACTGCTTGCCCATCCAATAGTCGATCGCCTCGGGCGAGAGACCACGTTCCGTCAACCGTCGCCGAGAAACTGCTTCCCGACAACCGATCGCCACTTTTCCATCGAAGGATTCCTCCACCCCAGCTTCGAAAAGGAGAGGGATGATCACCGCCACCGAACGGTGGGGTTGGAGGCGTAAGCTTTCGCTAACTTCAGATTTCCAAGTTTGTCGAACGAGAGGATGAATCAGGTGGTTGACGGTGGCGGTTACGGAGGAATCTCGCATCATCGTCGCGGCCAACAACCCGCGATCCAAGTTCTTTGAGGAATCTAGAATCCCCTCCCCTAGCGCGTCAACCAGTTTTCGGTACCCCTCCGCCCCCCTTTCATAGAGCCGATGCACAATCTCATCCGCTTCGATGACTCTCCACCCCTTCTCGACCAACATCCGGCCTACCGTGCTTTTCCCCGCGGCCATCGCCCCGGTGACCCCAAAAACCCGCCCATGCCCGAGCTTGGCTACATCTCTTTCCAAGGGTATCTTATCTTGTCTCATCGATGGCGGCCGTAGTTCAGTTGGTAGAACTCCAGATTGTGATTCTGGCTGTCGCGGGTTCGAGTCCCGTCGGTCGCCCTCTTTGTCTAACCCCACTCTGCCTGACTGGGTTCATATCTTCTTCCCCTCCTCCGTGTCCCGTAGGATAGGCCCCCACCGCGCATCGGGCACGTTCAACTCGTACCAATCCAGAAGCTGATCCGCTCTTCTTCGCATCTCCCGCCAACGCTCGACCGCACGATCCGCTTCTTCCCAAGCTTTCTCCTGCTCCTTTTTCTGCTCTTCGCTCGAACCCGAATCTAACGCCTGCCGATATCGAAAAATCGCCGGCCGTAAAAAGGGATCTGCCGTGACCTCCAGCTGAATCAACTCCCCCGACAACGCGCCCGCATCCGCTCCTCCCCGAACTTTCGCCTTGGCCGCCCTTTGTGCCAGATCCCGCAATCGCTTCTGCGTTTCCTCCGGCGATTGTGGGAATCCCCCGCCCTTCCAATCCGCACTCCGTAAACTGCGGCGCCAGGCCCCATCCTCCTCGGGGGTGTCCGACCAAAATTTTCCAGGACACCCCACCGCGACCCACTCTTGAAACCTCATCCGATGATTTGCCGAAGTCGCCCGCGCAAACAGCCTCGCCGCCAACAAGCGACGAAGTTCTCGGGTCAATGGATCCTCCGCTAACCGACCGTCCTCTTTCCAACTTTGGATCCGACCCAACCCCGCCTCCTCCCCTCCGCTCGCCCCCGCCGCTACTCGCCCCAACATTTCTTCATCCCTCCCCGTCGCTCTCCCCACACAACCCTCCGCCACCCACCGAACTGACCCCGCCCCCTCCCTCTGCCCGCCCAACCCGCGAATCCGCATCCGAATCACCTCCGCCACCCATGCCGCTGCAAAATCTTCCGCTTTTGGATCCCCTTCAATCCAACCCTCTCCCCCCCTCACTCCCCCCGACCCTTCCACCAGTTTGCCCCGCAAATTCAGTGCAGGTTGCCGTCGCGCTCCCGATAACTCATCGAAAAGATCGGTCGCCGCTACGGAAGCCCGGGCCACCCGCAGCGCCTCGCCGGCATCCTTCCCCTCCACCACGATCGTCACACTCTTGCCTTCCCCTCGTCCGGTTGCCCCCTCCACTCTTTCGGAAAAAAGAAAAAGCCCCGCCCCCAAAAGTAGCCCCCACGGGCTCACGTGCTTTTTCCAGACTTCCCTTCTCCGCCCGTACTCGATCCTCCCCCGTCCCCCGATTTTTTCTTCTCGGAACTTTTCTCGCTCCCACCCGTGGCCTCCTTCGCCGCCTTCTTGTACCCCGCACTGCGATAGTCGGTGATGTAAAATCCACTTCCCTTAAAAAGAAATCCCGCTCCCGTTCCCATCTGCTTCACGATCTTGCCTTTCCCCCACGTCTTTTTCGCACACTTCTCCTTCGGACACACCTTCAGCGGCGCATCCTTCATCGAATGAAAAATATCCAAATGTGCCCCACACTTTTGACAAACATATTCGTAAGTCGGCATATTGTTAGCATGTCTTTTTACGAGCGCATTTTCCAGCCAGAAAATGCTGGGCGGTCTCGAACCTGACCAGCCAGTAGCATATTGTTCGATTCTGAAAATGACTCGAAAGTTTGTTAGAACCTCCAAGCGAGTCCAACTGATGCCGTGCTATTGTAAAATGTTTGCGTTGGCCCTTGTGACGAATTCCCGCCCTCCCAAGCATCGATCGTTGGGTTTATTGTGGAAAGCAACTTGTAGGAAAATTCCAAATCAAGCCCAGGCATCACAGTCCACTCTACTCCTGTAGTGAGTTGCCATGCGTAATTCCAGGAACTCGAGCTACCCGAATTAAAATTGTCCGTCAGGAAAGTGCTGTCGGGCAACTCTCCCACAAGCATTCCGTAAACAAAATTCGCCCCGAATCCGCCTCCAATAAAGAGATCGACCTCCTTACAAACAGGCAGCGAAAAGGTAACTTGGGGCATAATGGGCACCTGATATATGCCCGTACTTGAAAAGCCAAAATTGTTTGAAGCGTAATAAGTTTCACCATTTATAGTCAAACTATGAGCTTGGTTGTAAAGAAAAGCGGTACTCAATTCTAAGCGGATATATTCATTAAAATTCCAGCCTGGTGTTAAATCAAATCTCAACCCAGGAGAAAAATCCATTTCCGCAACTTCACGTTGTCCTCCATCCGTTCCCGTTGTGCTAAGATCTCCTTGATAGCTGATCCCTATCCCTGTTCGGAAAGTAAATCCTTCAATAGGTCCGTAGTCCTCATTAGTGCCGGTATCAGTTCTGCGTTCTTCCATGATTTTGCTTGGCCGAAAGCTTGGGTCTTCATTGCCAAAACCTTTCGGTTCATACGGCACGTAATTGGGCTCGCCCCCAAATAGATTCTTTTCTGATCTACTGTCTGCTGCCCCCACCTGCGCCAACTCTGTTCCAGCAACATTGGTTTTCACCGCCGTCTTTACATCAGGAGCCATATTGTAAGAAACAATTTTTGGAGACCCTCCATGGCTCTCTCCGTGATCTATCGCTTTCCCAATTTCACTCCACCGGACAATCAGCTTTGTTCCATCTGGATAAATTTTAACAACGTAAGGATCGTTCGGTGAATTGATAATATTTTCTTGTGCAAATGTTAGGGGATGAAAAAACCCAACTACACAGAAAAACAAAAATAAATGCCGATATCTTGAATTAATTTTGCTTGAACACAACATTTAGTAGTCCAATGAAAAAAGTAATACAATATGTTGTGTAGAATGCAACAATAAAAAGCCTCTTCTTTAGGTTTTTTCATCTTCCTTTCAATTAACTATTTGCAAAAAACCAAACACCCGTTCTGCCCGCCAAACCCAAACGACGGCTTGATCACCACCCGCGCACCCCTCTGCCCCTCACGAACCATCCGCACATCACTGTCCGCATCCGGTCGCCACTCCTTTCCCATAGTCGAGGGCAGAAAATCCCCCTGAATCGATTCCACCGCCAAAACCGACTCCACCGCCCCACAGGCCATCGATAAGTGACCGATTCTGCTTTTCGGAGCCACGACCCAAGGCCTCCTCTCTCCAAACACCTCGCCCAACATCCTCGCCTCCGCCCGATCGTTCGCCACCGTCCCCGTCCCATGCGCCACCACCCCATCTACCTCCTCCGCCGAAACTCCGGCGTCCGTTAAACTGGCTCGGACGCACGCCACCGCCTCGGCCGCGTCCTCCCTCGGATCGGTCGCGCGCCACGCATCGCAACCCACCGCCGCCCCGCGCAACTCCGCCCAGATTTTCGCGCCCCGAGCCTCCGCTTTTCCTTTCTCCTCCAAAACCAAAAATCCCGCCCCCTCCCCCACCACAAATCCTGACCGCCCCAGACCAAACGGCTGACACGCTTCCTCCGGTTTCTCCCGAAACCCCCGCACCAACGCCCCCAATCGCTCGTACCCCAACAACCCGGCCGGGTGAACTCTCCCATCCGCACCTCCCGCCACCATCTCATCCGCCTCTCCGCCTCGAATCATCCAAAACGCCTCCGCCATCGCTTGGGTCGACGCCGCACACGCCGCCAAACTTTCCACTCTTTCACCCGCCAAACCCATTTCTTCCGCCAAAATTTTCAACGGATCTTGCCCTTTTCCTTTCTCACCCGGTCCCGGCCACCCGATCGCGCCCGCCAAACCCGCTGCTCGGCTCACCCCACTCATCTCGACCGCCTCCCGCAAAGCGAACCTTGCCATCTGCAA
>CAMCFB010000063.1 GCA_945874125.1 Verrucomicrobia subdivision 6 bacterium
GGCGAAATCACTTGGCGCGTTGACCCCAACACCGGCCTCGGCGAAGGCCAAATCGCGGGAGAAGGCTATACCCAACCCCTTTTTGTCCCCGGCCACCTCGAACTCCTCTCCCCCGATCGCATCGTCTTCCACTGGCAAAAGCTAGGCAAAGTCGAATACCGCCGAGACGACTAAGACACCACCCCCACCACTCCCTCCTCCTCCGGTAGAGGCACCCGCAACGCCCCCGACCACTCCCTCGGCACCCCACCGGCCAAACCTAAAATTCCCCCGACTACCACCCCGCGATGACAACTGTCCCCGCCCACATTTGCGTTGGCAACGATTCCCCCGACAAAATCATTCTCATACGTCCACGCTAAGTAGAGCGACGCCGGCATCGCTTCCACGATATAACACGCCGTACTAAATCTTTCTCCCACCACATGCTCATCCGGTTGCTTCACCCATCCCTCCGCTTTCTTTCCCGAAATCCAATCCCCCGCCTCCTTCGTGATCGCCTCCCGCACACTTGCCCCCTCCCGAATCGCCCCACACACCCGCACCAGCGTATCCGCCGCCCGCAGAACATTCGGATGCGCATGCGGCGCCCCCACATGCTCTTTCACCATCGCCCGCAATTTCCCCAATGGACGATCCCCACCCGCCGCCAACAGGGCCGGCACATGGGCCAAGCCTCCAATATGCTCATCCCGAATGCCACACTTCTCCAGCGGCTTCCCTTGGGCATACCTCGTGAAAAATCCTCGATGACACTCCTCCACATACGTGTCCCGATGCCGCCCCGGCGTCAGCATAAACTTCACGTACTGCTCCAACCACCCCTGCACCGAATATCCGCCCCTCTTTCGCACCCAATGGTACAGTTCCCGCGCCAGCTGCAGATTTAAGGTATTCTCCCCCGCCCGCAAAAATTGGTGATAGTGCACCCCCTTTTGGCCCCAATACTCCGCCTGCTCTCGCAAGATATCCCCCTTCTCATTCAGCGCCGTGTAGTGCGAACGCCATAAAATACTGTCGGGATGAGGACTCTTCGGCTCCCGATAGCCGAGAATCTTGCCATAATCTCGAGCCAACGCCGCCCGGTCGTAGTACCAGTGCACCGGCATCGCCAGCGCATCTGCACACAACGCGCCCACCAAACAGTTCCGCAGGGAGGCCGACATCCCTCCCACCTACGCCGGCCGCAACATCAGGTAAAAAGCCAGACTCACCATCGAGATAAAGGACACCGCCGCCGCCACCCAAAGAAAAACCTGCAGTCGCGTGATCGATCCTTTCCCCATTCTCTCCTCCAAATCCCGGATCCCGCCCTTAAAATAAACCACGATCGAAAAGAGAAACCCGATCCATAAAGCTAAAATAATAAAGGGCAGATTAGCGATCACCTGATCCAAAGTCGGCAGGAACGTCGGCAACTCCCGCAACCGCTGAATGACTAGATCCATGAATCAAACCTACCCCGCCCCTCCACCCAAGCAAATATCCCTCCCTAGCTCCTCTTGGGTCATCGAGGCCCTGCGTCCCTCCGGACCTCTCTCCGTATTTCGATTTCCGATTTCCGATTTTTACAGTTCCGCATTTTAAAATTACCCTACCCCCACCAATGTCCTACCCTGTCTGTCACCATATTACCCATGAACCAGAAATCCTTCATCTCTAAAACCCTCCATAGTCCCGCAACCGCGGGACGACTTCCACTTACCTTCATGAAAAACCTTCCACCTGCCCCTTCCAACGTTCCACCTCTCGCTTGTCCCCTGCCCCTATCCACTACGCTTATGCGCTCCTTCTTCCTTAACCCCTTAACCCCCTCATCCCTTAATCCCTTCCTCTTACTCCTCTCCCTATCTCTCCTCAGCCCCTTCACCGCTTGCGCTTGGGACGATGAAGAAGATTTCGGGACCTCATCCTACGGCACCTCATCCTACGGCACCTCCTCCTATCAAAAAAAACCTGCCCTCGATCGCGACGACGACAAACCGGCCCAACCCCGAAACCCCTACGCCATTGCCCAGCCCCGCAGCGCCCTCAAAGTGGAAACCATTCAGGAGGCGAACGACCGCCGCAATCTCGAATGGAAAGAGTTCACCGCGAACTCGGAACGAATGGCCCAAGAACATCGGGCGGAACAGCGCCGGTTTGATGCCCAACAAGCCAAGCAGCAGACCGTCTATGACAAAATGAACCAGGAAGAGTGTGAAATGGCCGAATTTCTCGGTGGAGTTTATAAGGCGAAGTTTGGCGCCACCACCGGCCGCAACTCAGGCGTGACTTCGGAAGGTTATGTTTATCGGAGCGGGGACAACTTTGTTACCCCGCGAGGGATTTATACCAAAAATGGCAACACCTATGCCGGACCCGACAGCTTCACCACCCAGACAGGCACCCTCTTCTTTGGCAACAAAGGCACCACCATCCAGGCGGGCGGCGCCTACTTCAGCGAGGGAGAGTCCGGCTTCATCGTCGGCCCCAACTGTCGCAACACCTCCACCTGGCGCTCCCGATGACCAAGCTAACACCCTTCGAAGTCCCGCGCATGCGGGACGAAGTAGGGCCATAACCCTTAATCCCTTCCCCCCATTCACACTCTGCAATTTCCAATTTCCGAATTCCGCATTTCAAAATTCCCCTTCCCCCCATGACTCCCGCCTTCCTCATCATCACTCTCTGCAAACTGGTGACTTATCTGGCTGGCTTCTTCACTAGCGTTCTCCTTGCCCTTTGGCTCCGCTCCCGCCTCTAAGAAAAATCCCACCCATCCGCTTAGGTAGGACCCGATCTACGCCTCGGGCCGCCGTTGTTCGTCCATCCTTCCCACCTGAAACCCTCCCCTCATCAAAAATTTAGAATTCAAAATCAAAAATTAAAAAACACCCCTGCAAACCTTGTTCTAGTTAGATTGTGGCGTTGTTTCGTCATTGTTGTGGCGTTGACCATGGATTGATCGTGGCATTGAGCCTCTGTTGTAGGATATTTTCGTCGTAACTTTTTATTTCTCGGCAGATTCCTTGCTGAATTCCTGCTCCAACCTGACTGCCCAGGCTCCGATCCCGAGCATGACAGCCTTTCTAACCTCGAGGTGTATATATGGAAGAGCCTAGGATTTTAGAGATGTCAGATTTTCTGAAAATAAAATTCGCTGATGGATGCCAAGGTATACACGCGAAAAGGAGGGACCTTTTTTAAATTCATTCGTCGCTCGGCGAACGATTCGAAATACCTTCTAGGGTAGCGTCGCGCGGAGCCGCAGAAACATACGAGAGCTTGTCCCTTGATCCACTTTAAACTCCTGCCGCTGACAACCCTCTGGAACCGTGCCCTGCACCGCGGCTGGCACACCATTCACCGAGGTGATCAAAAGCGGTGTCCCGTAATCGGCCAAGCTGGAAACCGCCTCGCCCACGACCTCCAATCCCCTCGGTCCGTTCGTTCGCACAATAGCCGAGAGGACCAGCTCCCCACCGGCAATGGAAACCCTTGGCTTCTCTCCATCATTCGCCGAGGCACTGCTGGCCCCGCCGATTGCTAAAGTGCCCAGAACAGTCGGACTCATGGTTTGACCCGACAGCCAAGTGTTCAAATTGAAGCCGGCCGCTGCACTCACCGTCAAAGTCACGTCAAAATCTACTGGATTGTAGTTCGATGCCATATTTGCTTCAGGAGTGAAGCGAACCAGCTGATTCGATGTGCCTTCTGGCGGTTGCATGGTAGGGGACACAAAAGAAAATCCACCACCAATGCTCGCTTCGCCCCCCGAGAGCACGCTGTCCGACAAGGCCTGGCCGAAAGTGATGGGACTGGCTGTGGGGTAGGTTGTTATGGTGGGCGTCGCTTTGCTAACTTGAACAGATAGGTTGATTGGAGTGACGACTTCATAGTTCGAACTGTCTGTGGGATAAAATCGAACAATTACGCTATTATTGCCAGCCGAGGTGATATTTGGAAGCGGTGTTTTAAATCGGAATTCGCCAGGCACATTTGCCTCCCCGCCGGAGAGCACGCTGTCCGACAAGCTTTGGCCGAAGGTGATCGCACTTGCCACGGGGTTTGAGATGATCGTTGGTGTTCCTCGGAGGATCGTCAAAGTGGTCGAGGCACTACCCGCGTAGCTCGGGTCAGTGACCGTGGCGGTTACTCTATACGTTCCGGCTGATGAAGGTGGATTCACAGATCCATTGTAAGTAATTTGACACGTCAGGTTCGGAGGTGTTGTGGAAGCAGTGATTGCCTGAGGGGAGCCATTGTAGGTGATTGTTGGATTAACCGTATCAAAGAGCACGGTTGCCGAAGTTGCCACTTTGAGTCGCAGATTCGGTTCATTGAGAAGTACTGCACTGCTACCTGAAGGGATCGAGGCAACTACCGAGTTACTTGCGATCGAAGTTGGGGAAACAGGACCCGACAATATAGCATAGACACCATTGCTCAGGGCGTTCGTGAAAGCCAACACGGTAGAGTTTGTTTCTACGGTACAGAGAAAAATCGCGTTAGAGATCACTAGCCTACCACTTTCTACCTTCGTCAACCCCGTATAGGTGTGGGTCCCCAAAAACAGCAACGTCCCTGCCCCCCTCTTGGTCAGCGTCCCTGCTTCCCCACTTTTGTCAGCTAGAACCGCAAAGGTGTTTACCGTGTTGGTCTTGCCTGCCGTAGCCTCAAAGACGTGCTCCCCTGT
>CAMCFB010000064.1 GCA_945874125.1 Verrucomicrobia subdivision 6 bacterium
GCCGCCTCCACCACCCGCCGAATCAATCCCAACACCGCCGGATGCGTCGGCTGATAAAGCGATGCCACCCGCTCATTCGTGCGATCGGCCGCTAAGGTGTACTGCGTCAAATCATTCGTCCCAATACTGAAAAACTGCACCAGCGGAGCCAGCCGATCCACAATGAGCGCAGCCGAGGGCACCTCAATCATCGCGCCCGCCTCCACCTCAGTCGCCGACGGGATATCCGCCGCCTTCAGCTCCTCCCTCGCCTCCCCCAATAATCCCAACGCCGCGACCAACTCCTCCCGCGTCGCAATCATCGGAAACATCACTCGCACTTTGCCTCCCGGATTGGATCGGCAGATCGCCCGCAGCTGCGTCTTAAAGAGCTCCGGTTTTTCCAAGCAGTACCGTATCGCCCTCCAACCCAAAAACGGATTCGCCTCCGGATCCAACCCCTGATGAGTCGGCAACTTGTCCCCTCCCAAATCCAAAGTCCGAATAATCGCCAAGTGGGGACGCGAAGCCTGGACCACCTGCTGGTAAATGTTCGCCTGCTCCTCCTCACTTGGAAAATGCACCCGGTTGAGAAATAAAAATTCGGTTCGATACAAACCGATTCCCTCCGCCCCACTCTCCGCAATTAAGGGGAGATCTTCCGGCAACTCCACATTGGCCGACAAAACTAACCGCCTCCCATCCTTCGTCGTGGCCGGGGTATCCCGCAAAATCTCCAAACTCTGCTCCACCGCCAAACGCCGCTTTTCAATCTGACCATACTCATACCGCGTCTGCTCCGTCGGATGGACGATCAGCAGCCCCGCATACCCATCCAAAATGACTGGAGCCCCCAATTCGCACTGGGCCAAGACCGCGTGCAGCCCCACCACCGCCGGAATGTTCAGCGAACGCGCCATGATCGCCGTGTGCGAGGTCGTACTCCCCACCTCCGTGGCAAATCCCAGCGCCAATTGCCGGTTCAAAAGCGCCGTGTCGGACGGAGTCAGATCGTGCGACAAAATAATACTCGGAGCATCCAACGAGTAGAGATCCGCCAGCTTTCGCCCCAAAAGATTATAAATCACCCGCCGCCCCACATCTAAAATGTCCGCCGCTCGCTCCCGCAGGTAAGGATCCTCCATGTCCCGCATGCTTTGCGCGTAGGCATGGATCACATGCTGGTAGACATGCTCCACACACACTTTGCGCAGCTCCAACTGACGCCGCACCGCCCCAGCAATCGTGCTGTCGGCCGCGACCAAAAGATGCGCCTCAAAAATGTCCGACTTGCCCTCCCCGAGGGACTTGGCCAAATGCTCCTGAATCCCCTGAATCTGTTCGCGCGTCTTGAGTAAAGCCGCTTCCAAACGATGCAGCTCCTCCGGAATCTGGCTCTCCTGAATCGGTGTCGGACGTACTCTCAGCTCCTCATGCGAGAAAATTGCCAGCCGGCCACTGACCACACCCGGAGAGGCCGGAATCCCAGCGAACCGGAGTTCCGTGGACACCATCGAAGGGCTGTCGGCAGACATCACGGGGGAGAACTATCTCCCTTTGCCCTAC
Source organism: Verrucomicrobia subdivision 6 bacterium (assembly GCA_945874125.1). Classification (GTDB taxonomy): domain Bacteria; phylum Verrucomicrobiota; class Verrucomicrobiia; order Methylacidiphilales; family Verrucolacustridaceae; genus Verrucolacustris. The sequence goes on from CAMCFB010000064.1 coordinate 1,546, forward strand.
TCCTCGTCGAACTTTCTTTCTATCAATTGACGCAACGATTCGATGGCAGTTTCCGCACCCAAACCCGCCGCCCGGAGCTGAATTTTCGAACCCATGCCCGCCGCTAACATCATCAATCCCATGATGCTCTTTCCGTTGATCGTTTCCCCATCCTTTTCCACCCAAATGTCACACTTGTGCCGATTGGCCTCCCGCACGAACATCGCCGCCGGCCGAGCATGCAGCCCGAGCCGATTCTGGATGGTCACCTCTTGGGAGACTTTTTCTCCGGCCGCCCCGCTCATTTCAGCCGTCCTTCAGTTTGAGCCGGCTCATTAACTTTTCGTTGAATTCCAAAGCCGAAAATTGTCCCATGGTCTTCATCTTCTGATCCAGTGCGGCCACCTGCACCAACCCCGCCAAATCTCGCCCTGGCCGAATCGGAATTCTCACCAGAGGAATCTTCAGCCCCAAAATTTCATAAAATTGCTGATCTAGCCCCGTCCGCTCAATCTCCTCCACCTTGTCCCACTCCTCCAAACTGACCACTAAATCCAATCGCTTCTCCGTCCGGATCGCCCGACCCCCAAAGATTGCCGCCACATTGATAATTCCGATTCCACGCACCTCCATAAAGGTCCTCGTTACCTCGGCCGAACTGGCCATCAACTCTCTCCCCTCCAAAAGCCGGAGCCGAGTGATGTCATCCGCCACGAGAGAATATCCCCGCTCCACCAACCCCAAGGCACACTCACTTTTCCCCACTCCGCTCTCCCCTCGAATCAAAACCCCAACCCCCATGATATCCACCATGCTGCCGTGCTCACTCGTCGATGGGGCAAAGTCCTCCTCCAAACATAACGTAATCAAATTCACCAACCTCGGCGTCGGTATGGGCGAGACAAAAACCGGCACCTTGGCTTTCTGGGCCGCTTTTAAAATGATGGCGGGTGGGCGGTTGTCCCGACTGAAGACAATGCAGGGAATCTTTTTATCCAAAATCGCCTGAATCCGCGCCTGCCGAGTGGCCGGATCCAGCGTCTGAAAGTAGCTCACCTCGCTCTTTCCAATCAGCTGCACCCTTCGAAAAGCAAAATATTTGATAAATCCCGTCAACGCCATGCCCAGCCGGTTCACCGCCCCCTCGCGGATCAGCCGCCCCATTCCTTCCTGCCCAGCGACCAACTTCAGCTGCAACCGGTCCGCATGCTGCGCATGAAAATGCTCCACCGATACGGTTAATGGTTTTTTCATGCTGGGATTCCCTTACTCAGCATACCCATGCGGATGCGCCTGATGCCATGCCCAAGCACTCGCCAATATCTCCTCCAAGCTGGAATGGCGCGGCTTCCACCCCAACTCTCGCTGTAACTTATGCGATCCCGCCACCAGCGCCGGCGGATCTCCCGCGCGGGCCGGTTGACCCCGAACCGCAATCGGCCGCTGGGTTACTTTTTTCGCCGCTTCAATCACCTGTTTCACCGAATATCCATTTCCGGTGCCCACATTAAAAAACCCCGGTTTCTCTCTCCCCAACGCCAGAATATGGGCCGAAGCCAAATCTTTTACATGGATATAATCCCGAATGCAGGTTCCGTCGGGGGTGGCGTGCTGCTCTCCAAAAACCTCCACCACCTCTCGTTGCCCCAAAGCCGTCAGCAATACATTTGGAATCAAGTGGGTCTCGACTCGATGGTGCTCCCCCCTCTCCGCCGTTGCCCCTGAGGCGTTAAAATACCGCAGTGCCGTCGGAATCACCCCGTGCACCTGCGCGTACCAGGATAAAATCTGCTCAAACACCAGTTTCGAATGACCGTACGGATTGATCGGCTTCTGCGGGGTCTGCTCATCCATCGGCACTTTTTCGGGCAGCCCATAGGTCGCACAAGTGGAGGAAAAAATGATTTTGCGGCATCCCGCCGCCACCATCGCATCCAACAGATTGACCCCGCCCGACACATTCACCCGATAGTAAATCGAGGGATCCCGCATGCTTTCCGGCACCAGTGCCTTCCCCGCAAAATGAATGACCGCCTCCGGCCGATGCTCGGCTACCGCCCGATGCAGCAGATCTCGCTCCGCCAAATCGCCCTGCAGAAAATGCGCTTGGGGATGCAGTGCCGCGCGGTGCCCTTCACTTAAATTATCCCAAACCACCACACGGTGGCCGGCCGCCACCAACTCCTCCACGCAGACCGACCCGATATAGCCGGCGCCACCCGTAACGAGGACTTTCATGACCCGAAAAAGCCCTACTCCTTCAGATTCATCGCCAAGAGGAATTCCACATTGTTCTTCGTCTTCTTCAGACGTCCGAGAAGAAGCTCCATCGCCTCCACCGGGGGCAAGGAGGAAAGGGCTCTCCTTAAAATATGAATCCGCGGCATCTCGTCCGCGTGATAGAGAAGCTCCTCTTTTCGTGTCCCGGATTTGGGAATGTTGATCGCCGGATAGATCCGCTTGTCCACCAAGGCGCGATCCAGATGAATCTCCATGTTTCCGGTGCCTTTGAACTCTTCGAAGATCACCTCATCCATCTTGCTGCCGGTATCCACCAGAGCCGTGGCAATGATCGTTAAGCTTCCCCGCTCCTCCAGATTTCGAGCCGCACCGAAAAATCTCTTCGGCTTGTGCAGCGCGTTGGCGTCCACCCCGCCGGAAAGAATCTTTCCGCTGTGCGGTTGCATCGTGTTGTAGGCCCGAGCCAAACGGGTAATGCTATCCAAAAGAATCACCACATCCGTCCCTTGCTCCGCCAAACGCTTCGCCCGCTCAATCACCATCTCCGCAATATGCACATGCCGATCGGGTGGCTCATCAAAGGTGGAGCTAATCACCTCTCCCTGAACCGACCTCGCCATATCCGTCACCTCTTCCGGCCGCTCATCAATCAAAAGCACGATCAAATGCGCCTTCGGATTATTCGCCGTGATGGCGTTGGCGATCTTCTGCATCAACACCGTCTTTCCCGTACGGGGAGGCGCCACAATCAGCCCTCTCTGCCCAAAACCGATCGGGCTGATCAGGTCAAAGGCCCG
>CAMCFB010000065.1 GCA_945874125.1 Verrucomicrobia subdivision 6 bacterium
GCGACACCGCCCCTGCGGCTGCTCTGGCCACCGCGTTGGCGCTTCGTCATGATCCGAATGCTGTCCTCGCCCTTCTTCCGGCCGATGCCGTCATTGGCAAAGCTCCTATTTTTCGGGCTCAGCTAGCCGCCGCTGCCCGTGCCGCACACGGCTCCCCATCTTTTGTCGCCCTAGGCATCAAACCCTCCTACCCCGCGACGGGCTTCGGATATCTTCATCTGGGTCGAAAAACCCTGCCGCAAATCAAGGGCGGTCCCTTCCTATGTGTTCGCCGCTTTGTCGAAAAGCCATCCTTGGCGAAAGCAAAGACCTTCCTGAAGAGCCGTCAGTATGCGTGGAACGCAGGAATCTTCGTCTGGAAGGCTTCCACCTTCCTGGCCGAGGCACGCCGACAACAACCTGCCCTCGCCCGTTTTATCGAGAAATTTCCCCAACGCGGTTCTTATGCTTCCTACCTCAAGCGGGAATTTCCCAAGCTACCGAAAATCTCGGTCGACTACGCCATCATGGAAGGTGCGAAATCTGTTCTAGCCATTCAAGCCGCTTTTCCTTGGGATGACGTAGGTTCATGGAGCGCGCTGCCAGCCCACCTACCGACCGATAAGAAGGGACATACGTTTCGGGGCCCCATCCTCTCGTTAGAAAGCCGAAACACCCTCGCTCTTGCCCATGGAGGTCGTCCTATCGCCATCCTCGGGACGGAGAACCTCGTTGTCGTCGATACGCCTGATGCACTGCTCGTATGTCCTAAGGACCGAGTGCAAGAGGTGAAAAAGCTGATGGGACTGCTGCCAAAAGAGGTCGTTTAGATTTAGGTAGGGTGGAACGACAATGGTACGCCGTGATGGGTTGGCATTTGAACACCCATCCTTAGGTAGGGTTGCCTTTGCAAGGCAACCGATTCAATCGACGATAAATCTATGACCAGCCGGTTCGCTTACAAAGCGAACCCTACCTAGGCGAGATAGTTTCAACCTCGGTAGGGCGGACGATTGCCGATCCGCCGGTGGTGAGTTGGTATTTGAGCACCCATCCTTAGGTAGGGTTGCCTTTGTAAGGCAACCGATTCAATCGGCGATCATTCAGTGCCCAGTCGGTTCGCTTACAAAGCGAACCCTACCTAAGCGTCGAAGTTCAAACCTTGGTAAGGGTACGGATGAGCGTCCCCACTCATCCTAGGACGACCCGGAGGGTCGTCCACACCAATCTTCGAGCCTTATATTTTCCAACTTTTCGGCATTCGAAGTAGCAGCGGGCTGACCAACAAAACAATCAGAGGTTTGAGCCACACATCGGTCGCCAAATAGATTGGCTTCCCCATTCCGTCACACATGAGCCCGATACAGGCAATCGCTAGGATCGCCCCCTTCCACCTTTCACCTTCCGCCTCGGTCCAGTAGCTCACCGCAGCAAATGCGAGTAGGGGCGAGATGAGCACATAACTGTTGGTCTCCGCCCTTGGGTTGAAAATCGTCCAGATCAGCGCGGTCGCGACCCACAGACCCCACGACCCGTGGATGGCCCCGCCCCTTCGCACTTTCCACCCCACCCAAAGGAGAGCCGAACCAGCCGCCGCCACCCGAGTTAGAGAATGGAAGGGCAACGGATTTGGCAACCCCATCTTTTCGATCAGACCAAAGAGATCACTCACCCGCAGATTTTCCGGCGTGTAGGAGTGTGTCAGCTTAGCCCAAAACTCAAGCCACTGCCCCCACGCGTAGGAAGGTGTGGGATGAACAAAACCCACGAACGCCGTCACCAGCAGGCCGATGAGCAATGGCAAACGCATGGGGGCAAAGGTGGCGAAGACCAGCAGCCAAGGTGCGATGGCAATCGGCTTCAGCACGAGGCAGAGACTTAAGAGGAGAGCAACCAGATTCCACCTCTGCCCTCGTAAAGCAATCACCGCCAACACCAAACAGGCTGAAAGCGAAAGATTGGTCTGTCCATTGTTGATCGACGCTAACGAGGCCGGAACGGCGAGCAGGACGAGCAGGGCAAAGATTGAATTTGACTGATGTGGGTCACGGCTTTTTGCAGAAAAGATGGCGGCGAGCCTCCATAATCCCCACCCAAAGATTCCGACCCCAAACAGGCGCCACACGATCTCCCCAAGGACAGCGGGTTGTATCAGATGAAATGGGGTAAAAAGAACGGCAAAGGTAGGGATATACAAAAACCCGTGCGTACCCCCGGGATACATCGATTCACCTAACCACCAGTGACTCGAGGCAAACCTGTAGTTGGGAACAACCCCCGTCCGATCAGGGTTAAAAACCAGATACAACGACATTCCCGCAAAAACCAACCCCAACAGTCCCCACCCGACACGAGTCCAGCAATTGCGCATGGCATGATTTCATGCGAATCGGCGAAACGAAGCAAGAGAGCTTATCGGGAGCTATAAGAAGGTGACCTTGCCCGTATTCACATCGTAAATGGCGCCGACCAACATGATCTTATTTTCACGGGTCAATCGATCCAAGATGCGACTCTTTTCCCTGATATAGTTCATCGTGTTGAGGACATTCTTTTGAGCGACTTCATCGACAAACGCCTTCTTTTTATCGTCAGCCCAATTCGCAAAATCCCTCAACTGGCTAGGATCTATCGATCCTTGGATAATGCCAACCAACTCATCCAGATGGTCGCATCCCGTTGCTTCCGCCGCTGTTTGGCCAGCCACTTTGAGCTCTACCGAGGCCTTCACCGCCCCACAAGACGTGTGCCCCAAAACCAGCAGAAGTTTGGCTCCCGCCACACCACACGCGAATTCCATGCTCCCAATCATTTTATCCTTCGCCACATTGCCGGCGACTCGAGCCACAAAGGCGTCCCCTACCCCCAAATCAAAGATATGTTCGACTGGAGACCGGCTATCGATACACCCCAAAACGGCTGCAATCGGAAATTGCCCCTTTGCCGTAGCTCCCGCCTGCCTGCGCAAATCCCGAACGAGAGGCTTACCTTCCATGAATCTTTCGTGTCCATCTTTCAGAATTTGCAAAACCTCAGCCGGCTTTAAGGACTGCTGGACTTCCCGACTCGAGTAGTCAATAAAGGTCAGATCATCCTGTAGTTTTTCGTACTTCTTTTTGAAGCCGACCAAGCTCACCTCGACCCCGTGTGCCTTGGAAGTTATTTCCTTGAAATCAGTCAGTAGATCCAGAATGTCAGGATCAATAAAATCACAATTCCTTGCGTCGATCTGTACCTTTGCGCCACGCGGCGCTTCCATCAGAATTTTCTGTAAGGCCGCGCGATTGAAGAAGCTGACCTGCGGAGCTAATTCGACCCGAAGAATATCTCCATGAATATGCTTTTCCATTACTTGATGAATCGATCGGCGAAAGTTACTACGCAAAATGAAGAGCAGACTGACCCCTAGCCCGATGAGGATTCCCGTAAGAAGGTTGGTGAGCACAATCGCCATAACCGTCACCGCGAACGGAAGGAACTGGTACTTGCCCGCACTCCACATCTGCCCGATCACCTTCGGGCTGGCCAACTTATATCCAGTCACAATCAAAACGGCCGCTAAGACACAGAGTGGGATCTGGTTTAACCAAGCGGGAATCAGGGCCACGCAACCCAGCAATAAAACCCCGTGAAAAATAGCCGAGACTTTGGTCTGCGCACCCGCGTTCAGATTGGCCCCGGAACGGACAATCACGCTGGTCATTGGCAACCCACCCAGAAAACCACTCACCATGTTTCCCACCCCTTGGGCCAACAGTTCCCGGTTGGCGGGGCTCTTTCGCTGCTGCGGATCGATCTTATCCACGGCCTCGATGGTGAGAAGAGTCTCCAAGCTGGCAATCACCGCCAGAGTAACCGCCGCCCCGTAGACCGCGGGTTGGGCGAAAGCGGATAGGTCAGGGAAAGCGAGCAGTTGGAGAATCCCCGACGCACCTTCCGCCACCGGCACTTGCACCAAATGAGTGGAATCGATCGCCCAAGGGTGACCCGCCTTTTGCAGCAGGATGTTGACCACGGTGCCGAGCAGGACAGCGGCCAGAGGCCCGGGCACGGGCGAACGGCTCAGCCAGGAGACCTTTCCCCAAAGGGCAAGGAGGGCCAGCGAGCCAAAACCGATAATTGCCGCCCCTGGCAGGATCATTTTGAAAGCATGGGAAAGAGCAGTGAAGGTGTTCTTCTGATCTGGCTGGCAAAAATCGGTCTCTCCCACCGGATCCGCATCCCACCCGACGAGATGAGGGAGTTGTTTGAGGATGATGATGATCCCGATGGCCGCGAGAAGCCCTTTGACCACGCTCGAGGGAAAAAAGGAGGAGAGAAATCCACCCTTCAGTATTCCAAAAATGATTTGGATGGCTCCGGCCAGGATCACCGCCACCAGGAAAGCCTGAAAAGATCCCAGTTCAGCGATTTGGGCGGCAATGACCGCCGTCAGCCCTGCGGCCGGGCCGGTCACGCTGGTGCTAGAACC
>CAMCFB010000066.1 GCA_945874125.1 Verrucomicrobia subdivision 6 bacterium
ACGAGAACGCTTCCGCCAGAGGGTATAACCGCGTTGTACGGCGCATTTTTGACAAAGTAGTGATTTCCCACTTTGCTCACGAGAACCCCTTCCCAAAGGCTGGTAATATCCCCCGCCCAATCAAATTCCAGATTCCAACCGTTGATCGCCTGAGCCGAAGTGTTCGTGATCTGGAAATTGCCCTGCCCGCCGCTCGGCCACTGGTTGGTAAAGGCAAATACGACCGTCCCCTCGCCCGATACAACCACCGGGGTAGTCGGAACAGTCGGCGTTGTCGGGGTGGTGGGGGTGGTGGGAGTCGTCGGAGGGGTCACCACCACTTCAGAACCGGGAGGCACAACCGGACTAGGAGTCGCCCCATAATTCACGCCCCCAAAATCCACGTCGCTGGTAGAAAAGAAAACTTCCGCCCGCGGATCGATCCGCTGCCAGATGACATAAAGCACATGTCGGCCGATCCGGTTCGGGAGCTGCAAGGTCATGTAGTAGTTGTTTCCAGTCAACGTGACATTGTCTGCCCCGGCAACCTCCACGAGATCCGACCAGAGAAGAGGCTGTAGGGGGTCATACCCTTCCCGAGTAATATAAGCTTTGAAGAAGCTGGGCTCGTGGGGAGTCGGTGCGTAGTAGCGGCACAGCTTGGGCCCAGGAACAACCTTGGTGGCTGGCCAATCGGTCCGGACCAGATTCAGCCCGGCATATTTGTCCCGTCCCGCCCCCGGAAGTTTTCCATCTGGAATCACCGCCGCATACTTGTAGTCGGGCACATTCAAGCTGACCTCCATCCAGTCGTAAAAGGGTTGGGTGCCACCCACGGCAATCGCTGCCTTGGCCGCCTCACTGGTGGGGGTCTGGGGGTTTTCTAGGAAAACCTCATACGAGCGACTGATCGGATCAGCCATCGAACCGTGGCCAAAGGCACTGACCGCACCGAGAATCAAAGCATGGAAGAAACTTCCGATGATTTTTGTTTTTGTTTTCATACGCGGAACCTAATCCACGTTTTTGCTCACTTTCCGAAAAGTCGGCCAACAGGCCCAAAAACTCTTTGAAACAGGCTGGAAAGATCGATTTCGTTGACTGGAAACGAAAATTACCCGCCGAAGTGGAAATAAAATATCGTGATCAGATCAGCTTTGAAACAAAGCGCGAATCTCGGCCGTGTCGGGATAAACCAGTTTTTCATTCGGCCCGCTCTGAAACACGCCGTTCTTGTAATATGGAGTCTTGAGGGCGAGATCGATTTGGGGAGGGGAAGCAAATCCGCCCCAGAAACAAGGGAGTTTGGTCTGTTTTGGAGGGTGAAACACCCCACACGGCGCAAGCAGGCAATCCAACGTGTCCACATCCCACCATCCTCCCGGTTCCCCTAGGTAGGCCGAGCCCCGTCCTCCCCACAGAATAAGGCACTCATCCGATACGGGATGTGTATGGGTAAAATCCGGCTCGTCTTGGCTGAAACAAAAGTTAAAGCCGCCCGTGCGAGAACCTCCTCCGGGCCAAATCACAAAAACCGCTGGACTGCCTAAGGCTCCGAACGGCGTCCCTCGAAACATATTGAACAAGGCTCCTTCCCGCCGGATATCGGCCAACGATCGGTTCCAAGAGCGTGCCGCTGATTCTGTCTCCCTATATTTCAAAGCCAGCGGAGCCTTGAGTGTCCCCGTGTCCGCATTCAGACCCGCGTGAAAACAGGCTTCATGGTTCATCACTCCCATGGCCACATCATAAAATCCCGCCTCAGTATAAAGATCGAACTGGGGCGGGGTGATTTGCGAAACCAGCACTAGATTCTCCTTGTTGCCCGAGAAGTTTCGAACCGAATGAGAGACTCCTTCCGGAAAATACGCGATATCCCCTGGCTCGACCGAAACCCACCGGCCCAGAAGAAACACCTCCCCTCGCCCAGCCGCACAAATCATAACTTCCTCCGCCATGGTATAGGCATACGAGGCACTCTCCTCCCCAGGCTTCAGCGTCAAAACATGCACGCTTTCCGTCTGAAAGCCGTTCCCAGGCCACGCGATCAGCCTCGTGTGAACCCCATGCGCCTGGATGACTACCCCCTCATTGAGATTCCCGATCGCTCCGTGAGTACGAATATGGCTGGAAGTGTAATACTTCGCTTGGTGCTGGGGATCCGCCATCTCTTACTCGTAGAGATTCCGGCACAAAGTGTCGAACCTCATGAGTAGGAGAAAATTGAATCCTAAAACCTACTATAGGCCCCAGAAAACATTTCTGCCCGTAGATTAGTAAATGTTTTGTCCTGTCGAACTTTTTCGCCCACGCTGGACCCATGCTTCAGTCTCTACGTCAGAATCTTTTTCACCCTCCCCGCTTCTGGCGGATCAATCTGATCGTTTGGATAGCATTCGGCCTCATCGCTTTTCTCATCCGCTCCGTCATGCAGGAGGACTTTTCCCGAGCCCTCCAAATTACCTTGGCGACGGAACTTCTCGGGTTTTTCCTTTCTGGCGTCCTCCGCAGGATGTATCGCCACCTGAACCTCCTTCAGATTCGCCGGTCCAACTTTATTGTTCAAACCCTCATTCTCACCGGCCTCACCGCCGCCTTCCACTCCACGATCCTGCAAGGCATCATCTCCACTCTCGATCTGACTTGGCCCACCCATGGCCTTGGCCAAACCGTTCCCCTTTGGCAACGATGGATCCTTTTTTCCGTCCTGATGTGGTTTGTCTATCTGTCCTGGTCGTTCGCCTACCTCTGGCTCAAAGCCGAACTCTTGCTGCAGAACGAGAAAATCGAAGAACTGCAGGCCAAATCGGAGGTTCAGAAAATGGAACTCCAGCTCATCCGCTTCCAGCTCGACCCCCATTTCCTTTTTAACTCCCTCAACGGCATCGCCGCCGAAATCCCTGCTCACCCGAAAATCGCCTCCAACATGGTGGATGAACTGGCCACCTACCTAAAATACTCCCTCGATCACCGTCATGAACTGATCACACCGCTGTCCGTCGAACTCGATGCCACCGCCTCCTATCTCAAAATCCAAAAAGCCCGTTTCGGAAGTAAACTACAGTCTCGGATTACCGCCTCCGCAACCACTCGGAAAATTCTTGTCCCCAGTTTTATCCTTCAACCCCTCGTGGAAAATGCCTTCAAATACGGCCCTGGAAAAACTTTCGCTCGCTTGACTCTCCTCATCACTGCCCAGATGAAAGGAGGCCATCTTGTCCTGCAGGTGAAAAATTCCGGAAAACTCTCCTCCTCCCACGCGGGCTTGGGGCTTGGCTTAGATGCGGTTCGGCGTCGACTCGCCGTCCGTTATCCCCATCGTCACCACTTTGCCTTGACCGAAGAAAAAGGCTTTGTCCTTGCCACCCTCAATCTTCAGGGAGAACCATGCTCCGTGTAGTCCTCTGTGATGATGAGCGGCTCGCTCTCCAGCGACTTCGCCAACTTCTCGCCCCGCACTCAAACTTTCAGATTGTCGGGGAGGCTGGTTCGAAGGCCGGCGCTCTCAAATTGATCCGAAAAGAAAAGCCAGACGCCCTTTTTCTCGATGTCCAGATGCCAGGCGCAACCGGCTTGGATCTCTTGAAAGCACTTCACCCGCCCCCCAAGACGGTTATGGTCACCGCCTACGCGAAATACGCGGTCCAGGCGTTCGATCTTGAGGCGGTTGATTATCTGATCAAACCGGTCAATCCACAACGGTTCGCCCAAGCCCTCCATCGGCTGGAAAATGCCTGTTCCAAGAAGAAATCTATCTCCAAAACCCCTTATTCCTCTGGAGACCGAATCTGTCTTCACACTCCCCATCAATCGATGGTCGTTCCCGTAGATTCCATTCCACTACTCCAAGCCGACGGGGATTTCACTCGGATTCATATCCCGAACTCAGCCCCCCTCATGATCTGCCAGACCTTGGGTAGTTACGAAAAGATCCTACCGTTCCCACCCTTCGCCAGAATCGATCGCTCCCATATCATCAACGTGAATCACATCACCCGTCTGGAACGGAAATCCCGGGATGAGGCCAACCTCGTCCTGGAAGGCGTAAATGATAAAATCCCCATCGGCCGGGCCGCCCAACTCCGACTCAAAGACCAGCTTCCCAAAAGCTAAAAAAATCAGGCCGAGAGCGTGGTGCCGGCCCGTTCCTGACCTTTCACCACCTTCGTCAACGTCCCCGCTACCCGACCATCGACAAACTCCACTTTCTTCAACCCCTGCCCCAGTGCCGAAGCAGCCGACCGACACTTCGGAATCATCCCCCCGCCGATCACTCCCTCCTTCTCCAACTTCTCCAACTCCTCAGCCCGGATCTCCCGAATCAAACTCCTAGGATCTTTCAAATCTTTCATCAAGCCCGGTACAT
>CAMCFB010000067.1 GCA_945874125.1 Verrucomicrobia subdivision 6 bacterium
GCTAGGAGCATGCCCATGCCGCACGTATCGGTTATTCCAGCGAACATGAGTCCCGCACCCACACCCAAGGAAAGTAAGACCCAAAGGGGGTGAACGGTGAGGGCAAGCGTTGCGCCGGCAAATACGAGGGCTCCGGCTGCGATGCGCACCTGACGCTCCAGAGACATGAACGCACGACCCCGCTCTATCGGAAGGCCAGCCTGTTCCCAAGCGAGCATCCCTCCTTCGAGAATATGAAGGTTGGGAACACCGGCGGCGGAGAGTTTTTTCCAAGCGGTCTCCGCCCGACGCCCGGATCGACAGACGAGGACGATCGGGGAGGAGGGGAGCTCCATTGGCAGACGAGCTGGATTTAGTCGATCGAGAGGAACGAGCCGAGCACCGGCAATATGAATGGCACCAAATTCGGCAGGAGTGCGAACGTCTAGATACACAGGGTTGAGGCGGGCGGATTCGGTGGGATGAACACGGAAAGGGGAGGGGGTAACTTTCATTTCTTGCATACTTTAATATATAATTATAAGATAATATGTCAAATGAAAAAAACAGCCCCACGTCTAGCTCCCTGGCAGATTGCTGGAATTGCGCGGCTCTTCGGAGCCCTAGCGGAGGTTTCACGGATTCGGTTATTGCAGGCATTAATGGCTGGACCCGCCACCGTAGGAGAGTTGGTTCATCGGACAGGGCTTCAGCAGGCAAATACATCCAGACATCTGTCGGGGTTGCTTGCAGCGAGGTTGGTGGAGCGACAACGAAAGGGGAAATTTGTTATGTATTCAATCGGTGACCCTTTGGTCTACCGATTGTGTGCTTTGGTTTGTGGAAAATTAGATCGAGAGGTTCAAAAGGCAGCCTCAAATCTTCGCAAGGCGATTTGACCCAAGCTGGTTAAGTCGGGTGTACCACTTCGGTTCAGTAGGAAGTCGAGTCCAGTTTCACTTTTCCTCTAAAAATGTAATAAATTGAAATCGTGTAGGCGGCGACGATAGGCATTCCTATGAATGCAATGAGAAGCATGATGGAAAGTGTTTTGGTGGTCGAGCAGGCGTTGTGGATGGTTAAGTTCAGCGGACCAGGTGGAATGGCGTAGACAAGGTTAGGAAACATGCCGACTCCAAAGAGTAGGAGAAGCATGACGATGGCGCCGCAGGAGGAGAGGAAAGAGAGCATGGGTCTGTGTTGGTTGAGCTCGCGGGGGATATTGGCGATCACAAAGAGCGTTATCAACGGCAGGACGTTAAGAAATGGAAATGCACGAAAGGGTGCGGCCAAGTGGGGCAGATAGAGCAGTGTATATCCTGTGACCATGGCGTATAGGATGATGAAGGCGATGATGGCATTCTGTGCCCAGAATCGAGCTTGCTCAGCCAAGGGGCCTTCCAATTTCAAGATCAGGTAGTTGGCTCCGTGCATGGTGAAAAGGACTACGGTAAGCAAACCGACGAGGACGGGGTAGGGCGTGAGGAGCTCAAAAAAACCGATTCGAATATTTCCCTGGGCATCCAAGGGGAGCCCTTGAGCGAGATTCCCAAGAATCACGCCGAGCAAGAATCCTACCGCTGTACTACTCAAGCAAAAACTTAGGTCCCAGAAATTCCGCCACCATTTCCAAGGTTCTTTCGAACGGAACTCAATGGCCACGGCGCGAAAAATCAGGGCAAGTAGCAGAACCATACATGGTAGATACAATCCGGAGAAAACAGATGCATAGACCAAGGGGAAAGCGGCAAAAAGTGCGCCCCCGCCGGTCACTAGCCAAACTTCATTACCGTCCCAGATTGGGCCGATCGCGTTTAGAATGAGCCTCCGGTCGTGATCCGAGCGCGCCAGAAGATGGAGAGTACCGGCCCCAAGGTCGAATCCGTCCAGCACGGCGTACCCGACAAAGAGAATTCCAACCAAAACGAACCAGAGGGCCGAGAGATCCAAGTAAAGAGGGAGCCCAAAAACTTGGGAGAGTTGGGAAGCGCTGGGCATGGATTACGCGTTCGCCCGTGCGGGGATGCCTCCGTCGTGTTTGGGAAGGTGGTCTTCATCCGGGCCGTGGTGGATTTTTCGGTTCAGAAGGTAGATAAAAAGCGCAAAGAGAAGTGCATAGACCATGCTAAAGAGAATTAATGAGGTGAGGACTTGGTTGGCCGAGACCACCTCGGAAAATCCCTGCGAAGTGCGGAGAAGTCCATACACGATCCACGGTTGGCGGCCTAGCTCCGCTACGAACCAACCAGCCTGACCCGCGATGTGTGGCAGGAGCACGGCCGGTACGAGGGCCAAGAGAAGCCATCGGGATGGGGCAAAGTTCGGGGAAAAAAGTCGATCTTGAAAAAGAAGTGCAGTCCCGACAAATGCTAATCCAGCCATAGCAAAGGCGCACGCCACCATAAGATGGAAAAGTTGGAAGACCGGCTGGACTTTGGGGCGGTCCTGTGGAGGAAACTCCTTTAGGCCTTTTACAGAGGACTCTATTTTGCCATGGACGAGAAAGCTCAACATACCAGGTAGTTTCAGTCCGATCGTTCGTTCGTTTTTTTCGTCCACCCAACCAATGGCAGTGAGGGGGGCGGCGGCCTCCGTTTTGTAAATTCCTTCCATTGCCGCCAGTTTGGCGGGTTGGTTTGCGGCCACGCCCTTGGCGGTGGAGTGGGCGCTGAGGAACTGCAGAAGTGAAACTACCGCTGCAAAAGGCAGTGCAAGGCGGAGGCCGCGTCGGGCGATTTCGAGATGCCTTCGGCGTAGGAAAAAATAAGAGGAGACGCTAGCCACAAGGAAGGCTCCCGTTAGCCAGGCGCCGAGGACGGTGTGGGTGAGTCGGTCAACGGAGGAGGGGTTGAAGACCATGGCCCAGAAGTCCTCGATGACTGCACGGGCGTGGGGGATATCCTCCACCCGTAAGGGATAATTGGCCGGAAAGCGCTCCCCGCGGATCTCGAGGTGAAACCCGGCAGGGGTTTGCATCCAGGAGTTGGCCACCACAATCCAGATGGCACTGAAATGCGCACCCAAACAAACCATGCAGGTGGCGAAAAAGTGGGTTTTCTTGGATACCCGGTTCCAACCGAAAAGAAGGATGGAAAGAAAACCCGCTTCCAGCATGAAGGCGAAGATACCCTCCGACGCTAGAGCGCTTCCGAAGACATCCCCAACGAAACGGGAGTAGGTGGCCCAATTCGTGCCAAATTGGAATTCCATGACGATTCCTGTGGCGGTTCCCATGGCGAAGACGAGGCCGAATATTCGAGTCCAGAAATGAGCCATCTGATGCCAGATCTTCTCGCCCGTCTTGAGATACAGACCTTCCATAAAGACAAGCATGAGACCAAGCCCGATCGATATGGGTGGGTAAAAATAGTGGAAGGCGATTGTCGCCGCAAACTGGATCCGAGAAAGGGTCTCCGTGTCCATATTTTTTAGACTACTTCCTTTAGATTCATCAAGCCAACTGTCGCCCGCATGGAATTAGTTTTCATTTATAATAAATAAATTCATTAGCTGCTAAAATCATCCTCAGCCACCTATGATGCCGCGTCGGCGCTGACCCAAGACATCCCGATGAGCAAGAAAACAATCGAGATGCCGGATAATTTCATGACCACACTTTGTTTTATGTGTATCGCTTCTGCAAGCTCATAGCCATATTGAGGCGAATTTCAGATTTTGTGGTCGGCTGTGGTCTGAGGCCGTTGTGAATAACTACATTTCTGGCTTGCGGCTGCGTTCTATTTTTGAAATGATTTTGTTCCTTCGATTAATACTAAAAAGGAGAATAAAACTCATGAAGAAACAGATCAGCACATTTATGACGGCCGCTTTGGTGGCTTTTGTCGCAACCTCGATGGCGGACAGCACCCCGGAAGCCTCCGCCCAAGACACTAAGAAGATGGTGCAAAACAACTTCGTCGAAACAGCCCAGAAGGGGATCAAGCTCTCTGGTTATGTGGACGCTGGATACAGCTACAACTTTAATGGCCAGCCTCAACAAGTGGTAACAGGTCGTGAGGGTGTGGATACGGCATATAAGGGAGATTTTAACCTTTATGCGGTCAAGATTGCCCTCGAGAAGGCCCTTACCTCTGAGAACAAAGCGCAGGCTGGTTTCCGAACTGACGTGATGATCGGTGAGGATGCAAACTATCTC
>CAMCFB010000068.1 GCA_945874125.1 Verrucomicrobia subdivision 6 bacterium
GGAGGGAATCGAACCCTCGTGTCTAGCTTGGAAGGCTAGCGTTCTACCATTGAACTACAGCCGCAAACCATCTGCGCCGTAGAAGATTTGAACTTCTAACCTCCTGATCCGTAGTCAGGTGCTCTATCCAGTTGAGCTAACAGCGCGTAATTGGAAATCCTACCTTAAGGCGCCTTTTCGGGCAATGCTGGCGAACCTTCCCCTAAGGCCTGCTTCAGATCCCCGATCCAATCGACTAATTTGGGATGATACGGATTCGCCCGCAAAATCCCCATCTTTTGCGCCCAGCCACTCTCCTGCTCCCCCATCTTTTCCAAATCATCCGCCCGCTCCCACAGCAACTCCGGCCGCTTCAAAAGCTTGTAATCATCCGCCCCCAACGTTTTCACCTCTTTCTCCACATCCTTGTCCATGCCCGCAATCCTCAGATCCCACAGCCGGATCAACTCCCTACTCTTCGCCTTGCGTAAATGAGGCCGTACCACCTGATTGAAAATTGGCCCCACGGAGGCCGACGACAACTTCGCCTCTTTGATCTGCTCCAGAAAACCCTGAATCTGCCGGTCCCTCACCAAAGGACTCTCCACCGCCGGCCGATCAAAATCGTTGCCACTTTCCTTCTTCTGCTTTCGCCCCGCTCCACCTTTTTTCGCCATCGGCACCTTTCCCTCCGTCAAATCCCCCGGACTTTCCGCTATCTCCTGCGACTGAAAAAGATTTTCCCAATACACCCCCCACTCCCCCGCCTTGGGTGCCTCCTTTTCCCCCAAAGCTTCCCGGCAAACCAAAGCGACATACTGCACGTGTAGCTGCGCCCCCTCGCTGAAATCCAACGAACCCATCTTCTCCTTATTCTCCACCCGCCACTGCTGAAATCGCGTCTCCCCGTCTTGGGCCCGCCCAAATTCCACATTCCGATAGCTCTCCAAATAAACCTGCACCGCTTTGAACTTGTCCAATCCTGCCTCGGTCAACTCCTTCGCCGCCTTTTCCAAAAGGTCATGAGTCAATTTCTCATTCTTTTCCTCGATCCCCTTCAGCTCCTCCAGCGCCTTGGCCCGGTCCAATTTGGCCTCCTCCCCCCAAACCCGCCCCCCCAGAAGCATGACCCCGCAAACCAGCGCACCTAAGACAAATTTCATTCCCTCCTAAAATGGGCCAAAGCCCATCCGAGACCATATTATTTCTTGGGATCGTTTTTGACCCCACCGCTCTTTTTTGCGATGCTCTCCCTTTCGGGCGGATACCGAAGTGGCCAAACGGGGCAGACTGTAAATCTGCTGGCTCACGCCTTCGCTGGTTCGAATCCAGCTCCGCCCAACTTCTTCCCCTCTTTTCCCCATCGCCCCCTTCCCCCTCGTTCCGTCCCGCCCCACATCCGCTACCAATCTTTCATGGCCACGGGGATGAAAGACAAATGGATCCAACTGGCCCTCCGTCTGGCCGAGGCCACCGCCCCCACCAGCACCGACCGCTACCACAAGGTCGGTTGCGCCATCCTGCGCAAGGAAGGTAGCGTCTGCGGAATCGGATTTAACGGCCAACCCCCGGGAGTCGACCTCACCGACGACGAGGCCCTCCACCGCGACTTCCGGCGCCGCCTCACCACCCACGCCGAAAGCAACGCCCTCGCTTTCTGCAAACCCGGCGAACCCTACCTGCTCGCTGTCACTCTCCCCCCCTGTGATCGCTGCCTCGTCGATGCCGTCCGTTACGGAGTCAAAATCATCGTCTGCCGCCCCAGCCCGGAACCCGATACCCACCCCGTTCCCCATGAGTTGGCGAAAAGACTGAACGTGGAAATTAGAGTCATACAGGTCGAACCGGGGGTTAAGGGGTTGAGGGGTTAAGGGACTCAGGATTCGCGAACGGATCGAATCAGCGCAGCCAAGACTTTTTCGCACTCATCCAATTTCCCAAGGAAAGCAGAACCTTCCTCCTTACCAAAATATCCAAACCGCTCCGCCAGGCTTGCCTGATAGCCCAGCTCCCTCGCTGATCCGAAGGAGATTTCAAGAAAGCGCAGATACTCCGCCCGACTATCCCGTGCGCATCCCTCTACAATATTCGAGGAGATGGAGACCGCCGCACGACGCATTTGTGCAATCAATCCGTAGACCTCCTCTTTGGGAAAGGATTTTGTCAGGCGATACGTTTCCAAGGCGACCTCATCCGCGAGGTCAAAAGCCTTCAGCCTCCGATGATCCCTCATCTCTCCAGCTTCCTTAATCCCTGAACCCCTTAATCCCTGAACCCCTTCTTCTCTCACACCGCCCCGTAGGCGGCAAACTGCTTTAAAAATCTCACATCATTCTCATAAAAGAGCCGCAGATCGGGAATCCCGTGCCGCACCATCGCAATCCGCTCCACCCCCAAGCCAAAGGCGTACCCGGTAAACTTCTCCGGATCCACCCCTACCCCACGCAACACTTTCGGATGCACCCGCCCGCAGCCCGCAATTTCCAACCACTCTTTGCCCCGAAACGTTTTCCCGGGGATCGAGCAGTCCACCTCAAAACTCGGCTCGGTAAAGGGAAAGTAGTGGGGTCGTAACCTCACCTTGGTCCCCTGCCCCAGCAGCTCCCGAAAGAAAAATTCCAACACCCCTTTCAGATGGGGCAAACCAATTCCCTCTCCCACACAAAGCCCTTCCACCTGATGAAAGAAGATCCCGTGGGTCGCGTCCACTTCGTCCCGCCGATAGCAACGCCCTGGGGCGATGATCTTGATCGGCGGTTTTCTCTTTTCCAAAACCCGAATCTGCACCGGCGAAGTCTGCGTCCGCAATAACCACCGTCCGTGCGGTCCTGGGGGCAGATCCAGATAAAAGGTGTCCGCCTCATCCCGTGCCGGGTGATCCGACTGGGTGTTGAGGGCGTCAAAGTTGTGGTGCTCCGTCTCGATCTCCGGCCCATCCGCCAAAGCAAAACCCAGCCGATGAAAAATATCGATGATCCGATCCAACGTCTGCGTGACCACATGCACCGCCCCCGAAGGATACGGCTTCCCCGGCAAGGTGGGATCGATCTCCCCCGATGTCGCACGACTCTCGCCCGCCCCGCTCTCGCCCCTCTCCGCCCACGCTTGCTCCAAGGCTTTCCGAAAATCGTTGGCGGCCTTCCCCGCCGCGGGCCGCTCCGCCGCGGGCAAGCTTTTTAGCCCGTCCAATATTTTTTGCGCCTCGCCCTGCCGCCCCAGGTAGCGGTTGCGCCAGGCTTGGGCTAAAGCGAGGTCTTTGGCCGACGCGAGTTCGGCCAAGGCCCGAGTGAGAATTTCTTGGGGGGAGGAGGCCTGGGACACGGAGGGTCCCAAAGCTTAGCCGCGGGTGGCTTGAATCACCGCGGCGAAGGCGGCGGGCTCATGAATGGCCAAATCGGCCAAAACTTTTCGATCGAGCTCCACTCCCGCCTTGCGCAACGCCCCAGCGAAAGAGCTGTAGTTCATCCCCTGCGCTTTGCAGGCCGCGCTTAACCGTGCGATCCACAGGTTCCTAAAGTTGCGCTTCTTCGTCTTGCGATCGCGGTACGACCAGTACTTCGCCTTCATCGTGGCGTCTTTGGCGTACCGGAAAAGTTTACTCCTCCGTCCGCGATAGCCGGCCGCGCTGGCGACTACGCGTTTACGACGTTCACGGGAGGCGGGTGCATTGGTGGCGCGGGGCATGGGGATCTCCTAGCGGAAGGGCAGGTTCTCTAAAATCCGGGCCATATCGGTCTTATCCAAGACGGCGATCTTGCCCAAACGACGCATCCGCTTCCGGTTCTTGCTGGAGGCCAAATGCCGGCGACCCGGCTTGCCGAAAAGAATCTTGCCGCTCGCCGTCACTTTAAAGCGCTTGGCGGCGGACTTCTTTGTCTTTCGGCGAGAGATCGGCTTAGGCATGGGAACCTTCCGAGGGGGTCGCAGTTGGGGTTGCTACGGGGGAGGCTGGAGCCGTCTCGGTGCCCTCCGTTTCGCCGTCCTCATCCTCGTAAGCCCCCTCGGCTTTCTCGGTTGTCCAGCGCCGCACCCGCTTCTTAGCGGGGAGAGGATTTAACATCATTGTGATGTTCCT
>CAMCFB010000069.1 GCA_945874125.1 Verrucomicrobia subdivision 6 bacterium
GAGGAGGCGGGGGATTACCGACCCGAGTGGGAGTGGTTGATTGGAAAGGGTCGGGTGCAAAGTGCGGAAAGCTATCGGCCCAAAAAAGGAGCTGCTTATCGGTTTTTTGAAATGTTCGACTGGATGAAATTCGAGGGGATTCGTCACTCGAAGGAAGATGGGGTGAAGTGGGAGGCTCCGCTCAAGGCGTATCTGGAGGAGAAGTTGTGGTGGGCGCTCTTTTGGATGAAGCCGTTGGAGGAGTGGTGGCGAAAGGAATTAGGCGAGGGATACCTCAAGGAGTTGAGGGCACTAGTTCCCAGAGCTTGGCCGTTGAGGCCGATGGAGCTTCCTCCGGAAGGAGTCTTTCCTGATTTGGGAATTCAGTCATGGAGTGAGTTGGAGGGGTTCAGTCAAAAAGCAAGGGAGTTGGTCGTGAAGATTAGTGGGTTTTCCCCACGAGCTTGGGGATCGAAAGGTGTCTTTCTTGGCAGTGATCATTCGAAAGAGCGTTGGGTTCAAGAAGTGCGGCGGGCGTTAGGAGAGTGGTCGACTCAACCGCATCTTTTGCAAAAATTTGAGCATCCAGTTTCCGTGGCTCACCCTGTTTGGAGTGAAGAGCGGGGGGAGATGATCAACGGGAAGTGGAGATTGAGGCTTTGCCCCTACTATTTGGCGACGGGGGAAAGGGTGGAGTTGAAGGGAGCTTTGGCGACGTTATGCCCGACCGACAAAAAGTTGATTCATGGTATGGAAGAAGCGGTGCTGGTTCCCGTAGGAACAAAGAAGGGGCCAACCGAAGGCCCGTAAGTGGAGATTACTTTTTCTCGCGGTGCAGAGTATAGCGTTTGAGGAAGGGGTTGAACTTTTTCAATTCAATCCTGTCCTTCTGAAGCTTCTTATTTTTGGTGCCGAAGTAACGAGATGGGGGTTTCCCCTCCGCCCGTGCTTCGGTGCATTCGAAAATGATCTGCTCACGCATGAGGAAAATAATGAACGAGAAGGAGGTCTGGGTCAAGGCCTCAGCAAGTTCGGGGCGCGATCGGCAAAGCGGTTGACCCCCGAACTGGCCTGGGCGGGCGGGGGGCGGCGGATCTCCTCTTTGGCGGGCCCGAGGCTCATAAAACCCTTCAGAATGAAAACATCCACCCACATATCGGCCTGGGGTTCATAGGCACGGTAAGGGGCAAAGGTGCCAAAGAATCGGTACTGGTAGTTTTTATCGTCCACGGGACGCGGGAGGAAGGTATGGGGCAGGGGGCAGGTTCTGGGGGTGCCCTCCAAGGCTACCCAACGGGCCTGCCGCCAAGACTCTTTATCTTTTTTCACCCAACCCCAACCGCAGTAGTCATCAACCATGGTTCTTTGGGCGATCCATGACTCTCCATTTGTATCCCCATGTTTCGCGGGGGTATGGGCAGCCGGAAGGGTTGCTCGAACGACTTTTTCTTCCACTGGCTTCCGTACCTCCTCATCGTCCTGAGTTTCTGATGGTTCATCGGCAGAGGGAGGAGTGGTGGCTTGGGGACTGGCTTCCGTTGTGTCTGAGGAAGAGCGTGTGGGGAGCGGGGAAGCCAGACAGACGGCCGGCATCGCGATCCAGACAAATAACGGAATCAGTAAACCCATGACCCACCCTTGCCGGTGGAGAGTTTCGGCATCCCGCCGTCACT
Organism: Verrucomicrobia subdivision 6 bacterium; assembly: GCA_945874125.1. Lineage (GTDB taxonomy): Bacteria > Verrucomicrobiota > Verrucomicrobiia > Methylacidiphilales > Verrucolacustridaceae > Verrucolacustris. The sequence goes on from CAMCFB010000069.1 coordinate 1,653, forward strand.
GTAGTCGGTTTTACCGACCGCCCCCACCATGGGTCGTCCTACGATCATCCTCCATCGCTGCGAGAACTCCTCGCCGGAATGGCAACCGTAGCTGACGCATTCCGCGTCTGAGGTGAAGCTTGAGCCGGAGATCTTTGCCAGATCATCGACATGGACGACGAGGGGTTCGAGGGCTCCTCCGTCCACTCGATTACTGTAATCGAACATCCAGCACTTCTTGTTGGAGTGGCCAAAGTATTCAAGCCGACAAATCTTGGGCTTCTCCTTGGATCCGTCCCGTCGGAGGAGGGTGAAAAGCTGGTTCTTGTTGTCGAAATAGAGTGGGGTGAGACCAACTTTAAATCCGCGTTCCTCTAAGATCTTGAGGTAATCCTGCTGATCCTCGTCGGTGCGACTGACATAACTGGGACGGAAGACCAGCCAGATGATCTTGTCGTCGGCCTTCAGATCTTTTTTTAATTCTTCGGCACGGGCCAGGGCTGAATCAATGAAGTTGCCCCAATATTTGTCGTGAGATGCCTTCTTATATTTTTCAAAAGAGCGAAGGGCAGGGCCGCCCGAAATCAGGACAATATCATGTGCCTGCAAGGGGAGGCTAAGCAGGCTCAGCCCGCATAAGATCGGCAGGAGTCGCATCTCTTTATCCTACTTTTCTTTGAGGGCACGCTCAAGCGAGGGGTTTGGCGTTGACCGAAGGATACTGAACCGCAATCCTTTACGTCTTATGTCGAAAAACACGCCTATCACGGTAGCTCGGGGAGATGGAATTGGACCGGAAATCATGCAAGCCACTTTGGCGATCTTGAAGGGGGGAGGGGCGAGATTGGAGATCGAGGAGATCGAGATCGGGGAGAAAGTTTATCTGCGGGGCAACACAGCCGGAATTGAGCCCTCGGCCTGGGACTCTTTGCGCAGGACAAAGGTGTTTTTAAAGGCGCCGATTACCACCCCTCAAGGCGGCGGTTACAAGAGTCTAAATGTGACCACGCGAAAGGCTTTCGGACTTTATGCCAACATCCGGCCCTGTATTGCCTATGCCCCCTATATTCGCACGAAACATCCGGGTATGGATGTGGTCATTGTTCGGGAGAACGAGGAAGACACCTATTCGGGAATTGAGCACCGGCAGACGCATGATGTGATGCAGTGCTTGAAGCTGATCAGCCGTCCAGGTTGCGAGAAGATCGTCCGTTATGCGTTTGAATATGCCCGAGCCTATGGGCGGAAGAAGGTGACCTGCTTCATCAAGGACAACATCATGAAGATGACCGACGGTCTCTTTCACAAGGTGTTTGATGAGATTGGGGCGGAATATGCGGATATCGAAAAGGAGCACTGGATTGTGGATATCGGGGCGGCGAAGTTGGCCGATACGCCTGAGGCGTTCGATGTGATCGTGATGCCGAATCTATACGGGGACATTCTTTCCGATGTGGCGGCGCAGATTGCGGGGTCGGTCGGGTTGGCCGGTTCGGCCAACATTGGGGATGGTTGCGCGATGTTTGAGGCGATCCACGGATCGGCCCCACGGCGAGCGGGTCAGAATCTGGCCAACCCCTCGGGTCTATTCCTCGGGGCAGTGCAGATGCTCGTCCATATCGGGCAGGCGGATGTGGCGGAGAAGGTGCACAATGCCTGGCTCAAGACGATTGAGGATGGGGTTCATACTTATGACATTTTCAAGGAAGGGGTCAGTAAGGAGAAGGTGGGAACCAAGGATTTTGCGGCGGCGGTGGTCGCACGGATTGGGCAGAAGCCGAGTCATCTGAAGGCGGTGGATTACAGCAAGGCGAGCACCCGTCCTTTAACGACTCGGCCTCCGTATAAGCGGGAAACTTCCAAGCGGGAGTTGGTGGGGGTGGATGTGTTTGTTTGTTGGCCGACTGGGACGATGGAGGAGCTGGCGAAGAAGCTGGAGCCTTTGGCTGGGGACGGGCTGAAGCTGGAATCCCTTTCGAATCGCGGGATGAAGGTCTGGCCGGGTGGGCATAAGGAGACCTTTACGGTCGATTCAACCGCCTGCCGGTTTCAGTTACCCGAGGGAAAGGGATCTGTTTCCCACGCTGCGGTGGTGAAACTCTTGGAGCGGGTCACGCAAGCTGGGGTCGAGTTTGTGAAGACGGAAGGTCTTTACAACTTCGATGGAAAAGCCGGTTTTGCGAAGGGGTAAGTTAGCGGGCGAGAACGCCGAGTTGGTCGCGGGCACCGAGGGAGCGGGCGAGGTGGCTGGGATCGGCGTGGCCGGCTAGGGCTTCGCGATACGAGCGGAGCAATCGGACGGCTTCTTC
>CAMCFB010000070.1 GCA_945874125.1 Verrucomicrobia subdivision 6 bacterium
ATTCCATCAAATCCATATTGAGCCCGTAACGCGTACACCCCGTTTTCCGTATGGCCGGCATCGTTGACAAAGTTATACGCCTCATGCCAAGGCCGCTTCGTTTCGGCAAACATCACCCCATGAATCGCCGACATAATTTCGGCCAAGGCTGCGGGCCCGCCCCAGTGACACGCCGCACCCCCGATGACCGCATGGGTATCCATTAAGGCGACCAACGCCCTGGTCATCACCGGATCGGCCAGAACCACTTCCTGACCAGCCAAGTTGCGCACCTGGGCGGGATACTTCGGGCCTTGCTTGGGGGTGGGGGCAAGGCGGTTGGGAATTTTAAGGGGGCGCAACGGGGGCGCCTCAACTGATTGTACCGGTCCTACTTCTGTGGCCATAAACGATCTCCTTCTTGCTTTTTTTAAATCAAACGGGCGTGAATCGTAAGGCTTCCCGGTGCGCCGTGGCAAGACTCACCCTTTTTGGATCGCTGCCCGCCCGGGGGAAATCTCAAGAATAACCCAAGAATCACCCTGCCGTGGCCGGTCATGGGCCGTTGCGTACAAAACCTGGCACTCCGCCGGAATTCCTTTCCAAAAAGCTTTCCGTCGCTCCTCATCCAGCTCTTTCAAGGCGTCATCCAACAGAAATATGGGAGTGCGCTGTTTGCTCTGCTGAATCAAAGCCAGCTCCGCCAAACGCACCGCCAGGCAGGCGGAGCGCCTCTGCCCCTCCGAGCCGTACCGCGATAAACTTTTCCCGCCCAAGAGAAAATCCCAATCATCCCTTTGTGGGCCCGTCAGATTGACGCCGCGTTCCCGCTCTCTTTCCCAAAGTTGGTCCCGCAGGCTTCCCGGCTCTGGGACGGGGTCGGCCGGCTGATAGCCTACCTTCAACTTCTCCGCCCCCGCCGTCAGTCGTTGGTGTGCCTCCTGCAAATGGGGTAGAAAAAGCTTTGCCAGATTTTGCCGTGCGGGTTGCAAAATCTGGCCCACTTCGGCGAGGCGCGTTGTCCACGCTTCCCACTCCTCGCGCGAAGCTCGCGGATGCCGCAAGAGGGCCGAGCGCTGTTGGCAAATTTCGCGAAGTTGTCGGAGCTCGCCTAGTCGAGCCGGCTCGATTTCGGCCAAAAGTAGGTCAAAGCCCGATTTGCGTTCGGCCGAGCCGCCTTCCAAAATTTGCATATCGGCTCCGTGGGCAACCACCGCCAGAGCCCGCCCCCAAAACTCATCGACCGTGCTGCCGGCTCGTCCATCCACCTCGAGCTCTCGGCCGCCTCCCCTCCAGACAACCCCTAATCGAACCGGCCCCGCCTCATCCGCCCAAGCCCCCTCCACCCGCCAACCCTCGCCCCCATGCTGGGTAAGATCGCGCAACGCGCGGGTGCGAAAGGAGCGAAGTCGGGCCAGGACAGAAACCGATTCAAGAATCGTCGTTTTTCCGCGGCCGTTATCGCCTACCAAAAGAACCCGCGGACCTAACTGTTCGAGCTCGAGCGTTGTGTGACAACGAAACGAAGTCAGCCGAAGGTGCCGGAGCACGCGGGGCGGCTCAGGCCGTCCGCATCGGCATGATCACATAGAGAAACGGCTTGTTGTAACGAATCACGCCCGGGCTGAGCTCATCAATAAAGTCGAAGTGAACCGTGTCATCCTCAATATTTTTCAGCGGGTCGATCAGAAATTCCGGGTTAAAGGCCATGGTAAACTCTTTGCCCTTATACTGAACGGGGATCGACTCATGGGCCTCCCCGACATCCGGGGTATTGGCCGCGATCTCTAAATTGTTTTTCCCAAAGGTTAATTTCACCGAGTTCGATTTCTCACTGGAAAGAAGGGCCACTCGCCGAACGGAGTTGAGAAAAAGTTCCCGCTCCAGCGTGACCCTTTCTTTGGCATCGGCTGGAATGACTTGCCGATAGTTGGGGTAGTTCCCTTCGACCATTTTCGCGGCGATCTCGGTGTGCCCAAAGGAAAAGAGAATCTGGTTTTCCAGGAGGGCAAAGGCCACCTCGTCCTTGTCCCCCAGAAGTCTCTGCAGCTCGAGAACCGCTTTCGCGGGTAAGATGAATTCCCGTTCCCCCGACTTTGGAAAATCCAACTCTTGGTCGGTCAACGCCAAGCGACGTCCATCGGTCGCGACGATGGTCAACTTGGCATCTTTTAAACAGAGCAGGAGGCCATTTAAAACGTAGCGCTTCTCATCCGCCGACATCGCATAGGAAACGCGCTTGAGCAGCTCCTTGAGCCCTCTCTGTTCGATTTTGTAGATAGGATTCTTGTCGCTGGTTTTGGCCGGGAACTCCGGAATCGCCGGAAATTCCTCGGAGGGCATCCCCATAATTTTAAAGAAGGCGGACCCACAGCGGATGGTGGCTCCCAGCTTGCTGTCCACGTCCAGAGTCAACTCTTCCGAGGGGAGCTCCCGAATAATGCTAAAGAGCCTTCGCGCCGGAAGGGTGATCGCGCCGGGCTTTTCCACCCCGACTTCACAAGCGGTTCGGATTCCAATGTCGAGGTCGGTGGCCGAGATGGTGAGAAGGTTTTTGTCCGCTTTTAAAAGTAGATTGTTTAAAATACCGATCGGGGTTCGCGACCCCACGACATTTTGTACGGCGGAGAGTGCGCCGAGAAATTTTTGCTTTTGGAGGATGAGTTTCATGGTGTGGAAGGAGTCAGGAGATTGGGATAGGTAAATATAGAAGTAAATAAACCATAATCATAAGCAAGTGGATAAGCTACGAAATTCTTTGCAAGTGCCCATGGATCAGGCGGTTCAACCAAGAATAAGCCGTGGATAGTTTCGTGAAAGAGAGCCCCTTGTTCGATGACCCGCACTTTTCCCACCAGAAACCCGTGCTGATTTGGCCGCTATTCACAGGGTAAACGAAATCCTCTCTGTAGTGGTGAGTAAGTTGGAATGAATCGGAGATACCCACGGGAATAACTTTCCGACAAGCCGCCATCACTCGGCGAATGGGGAAAGAGCGACCAAAAGTTGGAGCACTGAAAATGGAGTGGAACTTGGCTGACATGGCCTCTTGGCAAGATAGGGGGACGTGACGACACGAAATGGGCGTGAGTAGGCAAACGAAAAAACCCGCCGGAGCGTAATTAGCGCTCGGCCGGTTCTTCGAGTTTGTGAGTGAGAAGACCCACCATTTGATGCAGCCGCTCATCGCCCTGCATCTTGGAGGTGATCGTCTTGCAGGCATGCAGAACCGTTCCGTGGTCGCGGCCACCGAACGACTCGCCGATTTCCTGAAGACTCTTCCCGGTCATTTTGCGACTGAGATACATCGCCACCATTCGAGGAAGGGCGATATGAGCGGGACGCCGCTTGCTGGTCATATCGGCCACCCGCAGGTCGTAGCCTTCCGCCACGCGTCGTTGGATGAGCTCGATCGTGACGATCGGCTTCGTCTCCTGTTGGATGAAATCCTTCAGCAGCTCTTCCACCTGCGCGGGGGTGATGTGGCGATCGTGCAACGCGGCCCACGCGGCCACACGGTTCAGGGCGCCTTCCAGGCGGCGGACGTTGGTCTTGACGCGCTCGGCGATAAAGTGAAGGACCGATTCACCCAGGCGAACCTGCATGGTCGATGTCTTCTTACGCAGAATCGCAAGACGGGTCTCGATGTCGGGAGATTGCAGCTCAGCGCTCAAGCCCCACTCAAAGCGGGACACCAGCCTCTTTTGTAGGTTGGCCACATCCCCCGGAGGGCTATCGCTGGAGAGAACGATCTGTCGGTTCCCGTCGAA
>CAMCFB010000071.1 GCA_945874125.1 Verrucomicrobia subdivision 6 bacterium
GGTCCCGGGTTCAAATCCCGGCGGCCCGATAATTTTCCAAAGGAAAATTGAGGGGTGCCAATCTCATTATGCCGGAGGCGAAGGAGGATTGGGCCAGGGGTGGGTGTGCGGGGGCCAATATCCCGCGCGAAGCGCAATCTCATCAAACCGCGGAGCGGGATTCGTGATTGCGTGGGGGTAGGTCCAAGGGGACGAATATCCCGGCGGCCCGATTATTTTCCAAAGGAAAATTGAGGGGCGCCATTCCACTACGAATCCGCAATCGAAACATGGGGAGAATTAGGGATCTTGACGGGCTTCATGTAATATGTACGCTAAAACGTACGCCATGACTACCTTCACTGCTACCGAAGCCAGAAAGAACATCTACTCCTTGGTCGATGAGGTCAATGAGTCCCATGAGGCCATCCAGATCCAGGGGAAGCGGGGATCGGCCGTGTTGATCGCAGCGGATGATTGGCGGGCTTTACAGGAGACGCTTTATCTCAATTCCCTTCCCGGGATGAAGAAATCGATCCTGAAGGGAATGAAGATGCCGGTGCGGAAGTGTTCCAAGAAACTGGCCTGGTAACGTGAACTGGGCGCTGGTTTTTACCCAGCAGGCCCAAAAGGACGCCAAGAAACTGGCGTCCACCCATCTGAAAGCCAAAGCTCAGAGGCTTTTGGAGATTGTCGCGAAGAACCCCTTTCAAACTCCACCGCCTTACGAGAAGTTGGTTGGTGATTTGGCTGGTGCCTACTCCAGAAGAATCAACATTCAGCATCGGTTGGTGTATCAAGTGTTGGAATCTATGAAGACCATCAAAGTTTTGAGAATGTGGACCCATTACGAGTGAGGCCTTACGGCCAGTGGAAGGGGACAGGTGGGATTTGGTGGAAGGGGACAGGTGGGATTTGGTGGAAGGGGACAAGTGGAAGGTGGAAAAACCATAAGCTAGTCAATTCGTTCCACTTTCCACCTCCCGCCTAATCCAGCAAGAAGTGGTTAAGGCCGATGGGGTTAAGAAAAAAGCAGTCTTGTTACGCGGGGGTAGGTTGCGGAAATATGAACCGATTCAACTGGAGGAGGTGAAGACGAGATTGTTCGGCGAGTGTGCGGTCGTGACCGGGAATTTCGCTCTCAAGGTTTCGATCAAGGGAAAGATGATGGAGGGAGTGAATCGATTTTCGTTTGTCGTAGTGCAAACGCCGCAGGGGCCAAAGATCGTTTCGTTTCAGGCTACGGCCATCAAGCCAGCTGGTTAGGCGGGACGAAAGTCGACCTGCCCTACTACGTTCCGCACAGGCGGAACTACGAAGGGCTGGAAGAAAGAGTTCAACTATTTTATGCGGGTCGGAAATCAACCTGCCCTACTACGTTTCGCACAGGCGGAACTACGAAGGGCTGGAAAAAAGAGTTCAACTATTTTATGCGGGCCTGAAATCAACCTGCCGTTTTTGGAGGTCGATCTTCAAGACGGCGACGCGGAGGTGGGTACCGGCCCGAAAGGTTTTGCCGGAGCGGCGACCCCGCAGGGAGCGTTGGGCGGCATTGAAGGTGAAGAAATCGTCCTTGATGGAGCAAACGTGGATCAGGCCGGAGAGCAAAAAGTCAGGTAGCTCGACAAACATGCCGAAGTTGGTCACCTCGGTCACGATGGCCTCAAATGTCTGGCTGGGGTTGGGACCCGACTGCATTTCGAAATATTCGAGGAGCTTTAACTTTTTCGATTCTTGCTCCGCCTCGGCGGCGGTGCGTTCGGTCCGGGAAAGGTGCTGGGCGAGGGTATCCAGCGCAGCTCCCTCAACGCGGGGAGCGCCTTTGGAGTGGGCCAGGGCACGATGCACGAGTAGATCGGCGTAACGACGGATGGGGGAGGTAAAGTGGGTGTAGTGGGATTTGGCCAAGCCGAAGTGGCCGAGGCTTTTGGGGGAGTAGACGGCCCGTTTGAGGGAGCGAAGAAGACCGATCTTGAGGGCGTAGCCATCGGGACGACCGGGGAGAAGTTTGAGAATCTTTTGGATTTCGCCGCGTTGAGTGAGGTCGCCCGCTTTGATGCCGTGGGCGAGGAGAAGCTCCCGATATTCCAGCAGGCGGGATTCATCGGGATTTTCGTGGATGCGGTAGAGGGCCGGGCGATGCTCCTGATTCAGGTGGCGGGCGACCGATTCGTTGGCGAGGAGCATAAACTCCTCGATCAGTTGGTGGGATTCGTCGGAGGACTCTTTTTCGATGCGGTTCGGTTTGCCTTGAGGATCGAGGAGAATACGGAGCTCAGGAAAATCGAGTTCGAGGGAGCCTTGGGCGAAGCGTTGTTGCCGAAGAGAGGAGGCAAAGTGCCAGGCACGATGAAGAAATCGGTCGAGGTCGTCCTGAGCGGGACGGCGGAGCCGCAGAAGGGCTTCCGCATAGGTGAGGCGGTGGCGGGAGTAGATAACGGAGCGGGTGAAGCGGGTGGCGCCGGGCTTGCCCTCGGCATTTAGCCGAATGAAAGCGGAGTAGGTCAGGCGCTGTTCGTTGGGACGAAGGGAGCAGAGCCCATCGGAGAGGCGGGGCGGGAGCATGGGAATGACGCCGTTGACGAGGTAGACGCTGTTGGCGCGTTTACGGGCTTCGTGATCCAGTTCGGACCCAGGTTTGACGTAGTGGGAGACGTCGGCGATGTGAACGCCGACTTCGACGTGGCCTTGGGGAAGTTCCCGGAGAGAGATGGCGTCATCGAAATCGCGGGCGGTATCGGGATCGATGGTGATGATGAAGTCGCCGCGCAAATCTTCTCGGCCAACGGGGCGATCGGGGAGTTCGACGGGAGGGAAGGATTCGGCTTCGGCCAGAGCTTCGGGGGGAAAGGCGGCGGGGAGATTAAATTTGCGAATGATGGAAAGGATGTCGACGCCCGGGTCGGTGGCGCGGCCGAGGCGTTCGACGAGAAGGCCTTCGGGGTTGGTGCCGCGATCTTTCCAGTCGATCAGTTTAGCGACCACTTTGTCGCCCGGCTGAGCTTGGGGAGAGCCATCGGTGCCCGGGGCGGGAACGTAGAGGTTGTGGAGGAGGCGCGGGTCATCTGGAATGACAACAAAGAAGCGGGCAGTTTTTTGGAGAGTGCCGACGATCAGGGCGGAGCGGCGTTCGAGAATGCGGAGGACGCGGCCGCGGAGGCGGTCGGGTTCGGAGGGGCGGCGGCCGCGGGGGGCGGGTCGGGCCCGTCGATCGATGCGGGCGACGACGAGGTCGCCGTGGAGGGCGGTGCCGGTATCTTCCGAGGCGATGTGAAGATCGGGCGTGCCATCGGGAGGAACAACAAAGGCGAAGCCTTTGGCATGGAATTGAATGGTGCCGGTGACGAGGTCGGCATCGCGGGCGGAGATGTAGTGGTTTTGGCGAACCCGAGCGAGAGTGCCGTCCTTTTCGAGGGCGTGGAGAGTGCGGGTGATGGCGGAGAGGGGGACGCGGAGACGTTTGGCGAGCGTGGGCGGATCGAGCGGGGTGGCTTTCTTGCCTTGGAGAAGGGCAAGGAGGCGATCGGGCAAGCGGCTGGCGGCAGGCATAGGTTTGAGATAAGAATGATACCTAGATTTGATGAAACTCCTATTCATAGCCGCTGAGCTGGCGCCGCACGCAAAGGTGGGCGGGCTGGCGGATGTGATGGCGGCTCTGCCTCAGGCGCTGGCGGAGGCGGGTCATTCCGTGAGTTTGGTGGTGCCGTTGCATCGGGCGTTGAGGAGATCGGGGGAGTTTCGGCCAA
>CAMCFB010000072.1 GCA_945874125.1 Verrucomicrobia subdivision 6 bacterium
ATGGGGTGGACCCCCTGTTCGTCGAAGCCGTACTTGATGATGTTAGTCAGAATTTCCTCAATCGAGACCAAGAGATGATAGCGGAGCCGACCCCCGATGTCGTGCTGCGTGGCGAAGCTTTCAAAGATCGAATTGACCCGAAGCAGGTCTTCGATCCGATTCTTGACGGTGACTTTGACTTCGCCCGGCTTCATAGGGAGGAGAGGATGAGCGATTGCAGTCCGGCGATGCGAAAGACATGCGCCGGCTCCGGCCCTACTTTTTCAAGACCAAAGGTTCCGCCGTTCGCTTGGGCTGTTTTGGAGCCATCGACACACAGGTGAACAAAGGCGGAGGCGGCGTAGGGGACTGCGGCAATGTCGAAGCGAATGGCGCCGCGGTGGGAGGCGAAAAGTTTGCGAATGGCCGGGCGGATCTCCGCCACCCGCACCGCATCCATCCGGCCGTTGAGGAAGATCCGGAGGGTTCCCTCTTTGGTCTCGTGGGTGAAACAGGGAGCGTCACCTCCATCCACCAAATGGTCCATGCCTGTCAGGGACAAGACACGGCGGATTTCGGCCGGGCAGTGGGTGACCCGAAAGATGCCGTTGCGGCGCTGGAGTTCCCGCGCGGCCTCGAAGATCAGGCGCAGGACAGCGGATCCGATATAAGTGACATCTTGAAAATTGCAGCTGAGGTTCGTGGGTTGCCGATCCAGTTCGGCCCGAAGAGGGAGTTTGAGCTCTTGGCTGGCGACGGTGTCGAGCCGGCCGGCAAAGACGAGGGTGATTCCCGACCCATCGTGGTGGGGGGTCATAAAGCTCATGGCAGAATGATGAGCGCAAGCGATGGGAGGAGCAACCCCGTCTTTTTGGGTAAGGGACTTGGGTGCGGGGGTTTAAACCCGCGAGGCGTCGATCAGCTTTTTATTCATTTCTCGAAGGCGACGGCTGAGAATAGTGCCAAGGCCCACGAGGAACATTCCGCTGAGCTGGTGATTATTGTTCATGAGGAATTCAAGCTGGGGCCAAGAAATGCCCCAAACCAAGGAGGAGGTTAGGGGGAAGATGCTGGCCGAGGTGATGCCTGGATCGAAGATCGAGATTTCGCCAAACGTGTCACCTGGTGTGAGTTTCGCCAACTCCAGCTCTGAGTTTTGGCCTTGGCGACGAACGGAGAGTTCGCCTGAGACGAGGATATACATTTTGCCGAGTTGGGCGCCTTCATCGATCAGGTTGTGGGGTGGTTCCACCGCGACAAATTCGCCATAGCCAGCGAGGGCGGCCCGAGCTTCCTTAGTGAAGTGTTCGGTAATCCCGCTGGCGGGGAGGGTAGCGTGGGCAAGGGGATCGGACATGAGGCGAATTATGCGGGGAATCGGGGCAGGGTCAATCGGAAGGGGGGAGAGGCTATTTGGGAGTAGCCGGATTGGCCGCGGGAATCAGCTTGGCGCGCTCCTTTTCAAAATTTGCGGGTAGGGCGAGCGGCCGAGGTCCGTTCATATCCGCTTTGCGCAAATGGGTGGGGAGAGTGGACGGGGCGGGATCAACATTGGCCATCCAGGTGGTGCGGCGGACCGATTGCGGTTTAACCGAGCCATCGGCGTTCAGCTGGAATTGAACGACCGAATCTTGGCCAATGCGGGTGGCTTGGCGCCGATCGAATCCATCAATTTCCCAAGAGCCTTTGTCGAAGGAGTCGAGCCCTGCGTCCTTTTTCCAAATGGTACCGTAGGTGTCTTTCCGCCACTCATTGCCGTCGCTGTCGTATTTCCAAAAGACGGAGTCTTTGGGGACGGAGCGAAGATAGAGGTTTCGGCCAAAGGGTCGGGCGGTGGCATGGGATCGGGGATCGTCCTGCAGGAGCAGCTCCCCTGCGGTGAGGATACTAGGCAGAGAGAGCAGGGCGGTGAGGAGAAACTGCATCGTAGAGTTATTTTACGGGGAGTAGGGTGGGAAGCAATCGGCAAGCTTGAGGGGAGGCGGGGAGTGCGTAGGATATAAAACGGACGGGTGGCAGAGCGGTTTAATGTACCTGACTCGAAATCAGGAGTAGGGGTAACCCTACCGTGGGTTCAAATCCCACCCCGTCCGAGTCTGCGAGGACGGGGTGAGTCCCTCCCAGCCGGAGGCATAATGTGATTGGGCCAGGGGCGGGTGTTTGGGGGCCAAATCCCACCCATTCAAATCTCTTTTTCCGATTCTGCGAGGACGGGGTAAATCCAATCTAGCCGGAGGCGAAAGAAGATTAGGTCGGGGGTAGGTTTGAGGGGGCGCTCATTTGGTCCCCCTTTGCCCTGAGACCTATGCCACGACCTTTCCAAGAGGAGAAATTGTGCGCTTACGCGCACGCGCATTCACCCTTCTTATTTCTAAAGTCCGAGTCTTCGAGGACGGGGTAAATCCCTGCTAGCCGGAGGCGAAATGTGATTGGGCCAGGGGCGGGTGTTAGGGGGCGCAATTCCCCCGCTTAGGCGGAAAGCTATTCCATCGCGGAGCGAGTAACCAGAATAGAGAGGGGCAGGTCTTAGGGGTCCAATATCCCACCCTTTTTAAATTATGCCGGGACAGTTTCGTGACAGAGTTCGGGCTTGCATATCTTATTCCAAGACTCTTTTTGCGTGTTTGGGAAAATCCAAGCCAATCAGAATGGATGACAGTCTCTTTCGAAACGCCGGACTGGTTTTCCATCCAAGCATCCATTCCAAAGCGTGATCGATTTCCTTGGCCTTGGGTTTCATGGAAACCAGATCCTCCAAGTGACGTCGAAACTTTACAGGATCCATCGAGGCAAAGAGTTTCAACGCGACTTGATCCAATCGATCTAAGAACTGAACAGTCAGGCAGGGGCCATACTTTTTGCGGTGTCGTGTAGATCTTAAAACTACGCCCTTAGGTAGGCCAAATCGCAAAAGTTCTGTAGCCGATGCGTTAAACCATTCCTCATCCAGCCCAAGCGTTGTTGCGGTCCGCTGGATCGCTAGTTGGAGCTCTTTGGGGAAACGGTGGATCTTGGACAGTGCGCCGCCTTTCCCAAGAATTGCCAAGGCATCCACATCCATGGTCGAGCGAGATAGGATTTCAAGCATGCAAAGGGCAGAGGCCCCTCCACATAGGATCCTGACCTCGCTGGAATCGAGGCAGGCAAGTTGTCTGCCTAACTCGATAAGGGCCCGGTCGATTTCCTTTTTGCTACCCAGGTCTTTCCTCATTGGGCGAGGATAGATTGGGGAGAGAAGGTTCCACCGGGGGACTGAATATGTTTTTCCGACTTTAATCCGCTGATCCGGCGGCGAGCGGCCGGATAGTTGGCCGGATCAGGCCATGTCTGAATGCCAATGGTACGAAACAATCCTGCATGAGAATCCCAAAGGGCAATCGGGGCGGTACGACCTGATCCTTGGTACCAAGCTCCATCCACAAGGGCTTCTACTGGAATGGTTCCGTCTTTATCCCGTGGGTGCCAACGCAGGAGGATGTTCTGCTTGGCTGC
>CAMCFB010000073.1 GCA_945874125.1 Verrucomicrobia subdivision 6 bacterium
GGTCGCCGAGCCTCCCTCCTCAAGCCTCTCCTTCTCCTCCTCGCCACCGTCTACGCCGGCATCATGCGCGTCCGCGCCCGCTTCTACCAAGACGCCATCCTCCGCCGCTACTCGGTCGGCGTCATGGTCATCAGCGTCGGCAACCTCACCGTCGGCGGTACCGGCAAGACCCCCGTGGTCGAAAAACTCGCCCGCTCCCTCCTCGCCGCCGGCCGTCGGGTCGCCATCCTCAGTCGCGGTTACAAATCCGTACCCAAACCCCTCCTCACCCGCCTGGCCGATAAATTTCTCCCCGGCCGGACCCCGTCCCCTCCCCGCGTGGTCTCCGACGGAAAATCGGTCCTGCTCGATTCCGCCCAGGCTGGCGACGAACCCTTCATGCTCGCCCGCAACCTCCCCGGCGTCGCCGTCCTCGTCGATTCCGATCGCGTCAAATCCGCCCGCCACGCCATCCGCCACTACCAATCCGATACCCTCCTCCTCGACGACGGCTTTCAGTACCTCCGCCTCGGCGACCGCTTTAACCTCCTCCTTGTCGACCGCCAAAACCCTTTCGGCAATCAACACGTCCTCCCCCGCGGCGTCCTGCGTGAACCCCCCGATGCTCTCCGCCGGGCCGATCTCATCCTTCTGACCAAATGCGCGGGCAAAGATCACGCCGAACTCGAAAAAAAGATCCGCCGCCATAACCGCCACGCCCCCATCCACCCCTGTAGCCATCACCCCCTTCACCTCGAAAATCTTCTCACGGGAGAACGTCTCCCTCTCACCCACCTGCGTGGCCTCCGCGTCGGCGCCGTCGCCGGCATCGCTGTGCCCGAAAGCTTCCTCGAGGGACTGGTCAAACTCGGAGCCGAAATCGTCTACCAACGCACCTTTGCCGATCACCACCGCTTCTCCGCCCCCGAAGTGGAAAACGCCCTCACTCGCACCCGAGCCCGACGCGGCCTTGCCCTCATCACCACCGAAAAAGATTCCGTCCGATTTCCCCCCTTTCCCCCCCGCGATATTCCCGTTCTCTTTCTTCGCGTCGAAATCTCCCTGCTCGACGAATCCCAATCCTTCGAACAGGTCGTCCGCCAAGCCCTCGGCCTCCGCTAACTCCAACCGACGAACGCACACCCCATGCATCGACCCATCCCAAAATTTATCTCCATCATGGCCGTCTTCCTTGGCTGCATCGATCTGCTACGCGGTTTCATGCACACAATCGTTCTTCCCTACTCCGCCACCCACATTGCCTGTCTCGATCTCTCGGGTTCCACCGCCCCCGATCTCCTCCGCCTTCTCGGTCTTTTCGGCATCTCGAACTACATCACCGGAGCCACCCTCATCCTCACCGGCCTGTACGCCCGCCCAATCGCTCTCGTCCTGCTGGGCCTGATTCCCGCTTTGTACGGACTGGGTCTTCTCACGATCCATGCCGCCGTGAATCCTTATCCTCCCTCTACCGCCCAATGGGGTGGCCGCCCTTTTATGATGATCAATCTTTCCCTCTACGTGCTGACTTTCCTCGCCGGCATGCTCGTCCTGCGGCACCGGAAAACAAAACCCTGAATCCAATCCCTACTCTCTGACGAAGCTGACCCGCCAAGCGTGGGCCCCGTCCGGCCGCACCCGATCCCAGTAACGGCACCGCACCGAATCCTCCACCCTCCATCCCGCTCCAAAACTTCCCGTAATTTCCGATAAACTGAGCCGCCTCGGTCCGGGTTGCCGTGTTTCCAACTCGCTGAACGAAAGAATGTGCAGCCTTCCCCTCGGGCTGAGTACCGCCTCCAATCCCCGAATATATGTCTCTCTCTCCTCATCCGAAAAAGTGTGGAACAGCGCACAGTCGAGCACGGTCCGCGCCTTCAGCCCGCTCTCCGCCAAACGCAAGGCATCGCCCAAAATAAATTCCGGCGACTGCTTCAGCCCAGCCTGTTCCGTTTTTTGGCGGGCCCGCCTCAACGCCTCCAGCACCGCATCCAACCCCTTCACCACCAACCCGCGTCGAGCCAGCTCGATCGTGTTATCTCCCGTCCCACAACCCAGATCCAAAACAGGCGATTCGAATTTCCCATTTTCGATCAGCTGAAGCACCTCCGGTTGCGGCCGGTCGATCTGCCAAGGGGGAATCCCCTCCGCATACATCTCCGCAAAGTCATGCCCTCCCTCGCTCATCGTTTGAACATAAATCCCATCCACTCACTCTCAATCTAAACCTCTAAACCCTCCATAGTCCCGCAACTGCGGGGCGAATTTCTCCTCCCCCCGCCCGCCGCGGGCGCCCCTCGACATTTCCTCCGAAGCCTTGGCCAAGGAGGAAACTCCTCCGCGAAGCGGGTTAGGAGCGTAGTAGGGCCTTACCCCCATCATCCCCTCTTCATCTCAATCTCCATCCCCGAATCCAATCTTCCTCTTCTCCATTTCCGGCTCGGGCTCCAGCAACGGCCTAAGTTTTTCATACAGATCCCTCAACCCCTCATCCTGCTGCAACAAAGTTTGGTCAATTTCCGCTAACCGCCTTAAGACCGTCTCATTGGCCATCAACTCCTCCCGCATCTTCACAAAAGCCTTGATCACATAGATCGACATCGCGATCGCCCGATCACTGTTCAGCACCGATGCCACCATCAACGCCCCGTGCTCCGTAAATGCCATTCGCCCGTACCGACTCCCTCCCCACCCCGAACTTGAGGTCACACTTTGTGACCTCAAGATTGCAAACTCCTTTTCCTCAATGGTTAACACAAACTCACCCGGAAACCTTCGGGGATTTCTTTTCACTGCCTGCTTGAGCGCCTTCGTCGTCACCCCATAAAGCCGTGCCAAATCTGCATCCAACATCACCCGCTCCCTCCGCACCCACCGGACCAGCCCAGCCAGCGTCTCCGCTCCCATTTTCACCAAATCCTTCATATTAGATTAAACTGCCGTTCCTAAAAAAGGGTTCGGTCATTTTTCACTTTTTTCTTTCAACCCTCCAAAACTTCTCCGCGAAGCGGGTTAGGAGCGTAGTAGGGCCACTCTCCAATTTTCGAATTTCGCATTCCGAATTTTCCCGCGCATGCGGGATCCCGCAACTGCGGGGCGAATTTCTCCTTAACCCCCTCATCCCTTCATCCCTCCCCCTCATTTGCCGACCCCTCCCCCTTAGCTTATTTTCTCGTGTGAAAGTAAACCCCCTTTCCTCCGTCCCCCTCGCCGGTGAGTGGATCGGCAACTATCGCGGCCACTTTGAAGAGGTCATCCGCATCGAATCCATCCAAGGCGAATGGGTTGCCACCAAAGTTACCGGTGACGATAACGTCCCCGCCGGCGAAATCACTTGGCGCGTTGACCCCAACACCGGCCTCGGCGAAGGCCAAATCGCGGGAGAAGGCTATACCCAACCCCTTTTTGTCCCCGGCCACCTCGAACTCCTCTCCCCCGATCGCATCGTCTTCCACTGGCAAAAGCTAGGCAA
>CAMCFB010000074.1 GCA_945874125.1 Verrucomicrobia subdivision 6 bacterium
TCAGCTTGGTAGAGTACCAGCTTTGGGAGCTGGCTGTCGTGGGTTCAAATCCCACCGCTCCGACCCTCCTTCGCGCCTAACCCTATCGGGGAGGCGCTTCGGAGGGCTCCGCCCGAGCGGTGGAGTTTGGGAGGCGCTTCGGAGGGCTCCGCCCGAACAATTGAGTTTGGGAGGCGCTTCGGGGGGCTCCGCCCAAAGAACAACGAAGGAGGGTCGCCCTTCGAAGCTCTGCGAAAGCGAGCGAAGTAGGGCTTACAATGTTTGTTGAAAACAGTCTACCTGCTGAAAAGTTTATCGAATTCGAATCGGACCTATGTTGGGGTGACAAACGATTTTACCCGCAGGCTTGAAGAACATAATTCTGGCAGAGCACCTCATACGGCCCGCTTTCAGCCTTGGGAGGTCGTCGTGGTGGTTGAGTTTTCTGATGATGAAAAAGCGGATATGTTTGAAACTTACTTAAAGTCGGGGTCTGGTCATGCTTTTGCAAAGAGGCATTTTTGGTGATTTGACTTTCTATAGGCGAAAGAGGATTGGGCCAGGGGTGGGTGTGCGGGGGCCCTTCATTTGGTCCCCCTTTGCCCTGAGACCTATGCCAGATCCTTTCCAAGAGTAGGGATTGTGCGCTTCGCGCACTCGCATTCACCGCAGGTATTAAAGCCGGTCGCAAATTGAAACATCGATTTTTTTTAAGCACGGCTACTTGGGACAAGCGTCCCTACCAACTTTAAGGATGCCCATGATCGGGATTGCTTGCCCAAGGTTTTCTGAATATAAGGTATTTATGTCCTTACATCGTAGTTTACGTGCGGGTGGGTCCACGGCGGCAAAGCGCAATGTTCTCAAGCGTTTTGAGCGGGTTACCTTGTTGAAGAAGCGTGGTCAGTGGAAGGCCGGAATGAAGTCGACTGGCCTGCCCAAAACCAAGCCCGAGTGATGTCGGCCGATCCCGCCCCCAGCGGGGAGGGGATGCGGCTCAACCGATATTTAGCCGCGGCAGGCCTGGGTTCTCGTCGGGGTTGTGAAATTCTCATCACCGAAAGACGCGTCCGAATCAATAAACGTCAGGCGGAAAGTCCGGCGGAGCGTGTCCCGGAAGGCGCTCAAGTCACGGTGGATGGACGGCCGATTCGTGCCTCGCAAGCGGTCGTCATCGCCCTGCATAAGCCAAGGGGAGTCGTTTGTACCGCCTCGGCCCAGGACAAGAGACCTATTATTACCGATCTGATGCCGAAAACGTTCGGCAGACTTTTCACCGTGGGCCGACTAGACGCCGAGAGTGAGGGCTTACTGCTCCTGACCAATCAGGGTGATTTGGCCCAGCGACTGGCTCACCCCAAAAATAAGGTAGAGAAGGAGTATCGGGTGAAGTTGGATCGGGTGCCGGATGTGGCGGCGTTAAAGCAGTTAGAAAAAGGGGTTCGACTCGAGGAAGGCATGGCGCGAGCGGAGCGGATTCAGCTTCTGGGAGGCAAGGAGGTGAGGATGGTTTTGCGGCAGGGCATGAAAAGACAGATCCGATTGATGTTCCGTTGCCTTGGTTTTACTGTGGAGAGGTTGAAACGGACACGGATCGGAGGGTTGGAGCTGGGCCAGTTGGTTCCAGGGGGGTGGCGTGTTCTTTCGGCGCATGACCAGAGGAAGTTGGAGGTGAAGACGTGAGGTCGGCCGGAAAAGGAAGATTTTCGGGTCAAGCCAACCCCCTGGCGGCGAAGTTCAGCCGTTCGGTTCACTTTGACCAGCGGTTAGCGCGGTACGATTTGAGGGGAAGCCGGGCCCACGCCACGATGTTGGGTCGGATCGGGGTACTGACACGGAAAGAGGTGGCGGCGATTGTGCGGGGATTGGACGGGATGGAGCGGGAGATCGTGGCCGGAAAGTTCCGTTGGAAAGATTCCCTGGAGGATGTGCATATGAATTTAGAGGCAGCGCTGACGGAGCGGGTGCCGGCGGGGGCGAAGTTGCACACGGGCAGAAGCAGGAATGATCAGGTGGCGACCGATTTGCGGTTGTGGCTGCGGGACCAGATTGCGGGGGATGGAGCAGCCATCCGAACGTTGCAGAGAGTTCTGGTGGGGTTGGGAGAAAAAAATCGGGAGGTGATTTTGCCCGGATATACCCACCTGCAGAGAGGGCAACCGGTGACTTTGGCGCATCATTTCTTGGCTTATGTGGAGATGTTGGAGCGGGATCATGGAAGATTGATGGATGCGGCGAGGCGAGCGGATGTGATGCCCTTGGGGTCGGGTGCGCTGGCGGGGAGCACACTGAAGTTAAATCGGGAGATGACCCGAAAGTTGCTCGGGTTTGGCTCGATTTCGAAAAACTCGATGGATGCGGTGGCGGATCGGGATTTTCTGGTGGAGTATTTGGCGGCGGCGGCGCTGGTGGGCGTGCATCTTTCGCGGTTGGCCGAGGATCTCATTCTATTTTCATCGGCGGAGTTTGGTTTTATGCGGTTTGGGGAGGCTTTTACGACGGGATCGAGTCTGATGCCGCAAAAGCGGAACCCGGATATGGCGGAGTTGGTTCGAGGCAAGAGTGGCCGGTTGCTGGGGCATCTGGTTTCCCTGCTGACGGTGTTGAAAGGGTTGCCGCTGACGTACAATCGGGATTTGCAGGAGGATAAGGAGTGCGTCTTTGATGCGGCGGATACGTTGCGGAGCTCTTTGGAGGTGATGGCGGCCGCGGTGGATTCGTTGGAGGTGGATGCGGGAGCGTGTCTTTATGCGGTGAGTGCGCCGGAGCTGTTGGCGACCGATGTGGCGGATGCTTTGGTCAAGGCGGGGCTTCCTTTTCGGAAAGCGCATCAGGTGGTGGGGGCGGCCGTGAGGCAGGCGGAGGAGACGGGCACGCGGATCGACCGCTTCAGTCACGAGGTATGGGAGAGTCTGGCTACGGGGATGGGTCGGGTGGCGGAGGAGATTTTGGTAGGATCTCCCTTGATGAGATTGAAGAAAGCTTTGCAGGCGAGGAGTGCGGTGGTGGGAGCGCCGAGTTTTAGCGGTGTGCAGAAAGAGCTTCAACAGTGGAAAAAAAGGCTGCGGTAAATCAAACGCGCCGAAGCGCTTCTTCGGCCTCAGGAGGGGGGAGTCCGCCCAAGCGATCGGGCAACAGCCCGCATCTGGACATACCGCCTCGGACGAGAAATGTGCTCATCGTCATCGCGTTGGCCGGAATGATCTGCGCCGCGATTGGGAGTTTGATGGCTCCCCAAGGAAAGGCAGTGGAGGCGGACAAAATTGTTCACTTTGTCGGCTACACCATGTTGGGGATGTTAATGATCATGGGGCTTCGCCCACTTCTTTGGCCGGTGGGGTTGATCTTGGTGGCGGGGATGAGTGCGGCGCTGGAATTAGTTCAACCGATCTTTGGAAGATCGACCGACTGGTCGGGAGATTTTGTGACGAACTGCATGGCCGTGGGGGTGGGAGGGGCGGTTGG
>CAMCFB010000075.1 GCA_945874125.1 Verrucomicrobia subdivision 6 bacterium
CGACAAGTTTTTCTGGCCTGACTCTTCAATGTACCCCCGCCGCTCTGATTCCTCGCCCCGAAACCGAACTTCTCGTAGAGCACGCCTCCCAACTTCTTAAAAATCTTCCCCCTGGCCTTGTCATCGATGTCGGCACGGGTACAGGCGCCATTGCCCTGGCCCTCGCTCGCAAACATCCCTTGCACCACTACCTTGGTCTCGATATCTCGCCCGAAGCACTTCTTCTTGCCCAAGAAAATTCGTCCCGCACTTCTTCTGCCCCGCCCGAAGGAACAAAGATGGAATGGAAACAGAGCGACCTGTTGCACGGTTTTACTGAAACGGCGCTTCTTATCACCGCCAATCTGCCCTACCTCACTTCCGACGAAATCGCAGCGGCAGAGCCTGAGGTTCGTCACGATCCCCTCCTCGCCCTAGACGGCGGAAAAGATGGACTAGAACTTTTTCGTCGTTTTCTTCCACAAGCGGCCAAAATCTCCCCGACTCTTCTTCTGGAATGTAATGCCCACCAATCCTCTGCTCTTGCCGCTCTCGCCCAACAGTTCGGATACTCATTTACCACCATCCACTCCGACCTCACCTCCCGCCCTCGATTTGTTGAGGCCCGGCGCGATTCAGACCCTTGCCTCTCTGCCTCATTTGCGTGAAAATCCTACTTCCATGAGACGCGCCATCTATCCCGGCACGTTTGACCCCGCCACCTTGGGTCATCTCGATGTCCTCGCCCGCGCCGCTGGCCTCTTTGATGAGGTGATTGTCGCCGTCGCCGAGGACAGCTCGAAACACGCCACCTTCCCCACGGCTTTGCGAGTTCAACTTTTACAGGACAGTATTTCTCACGAACCGTGGGCCGCCCGAGTTCAAGTCACCTCCTTTCGTGGTCTTTTGGTCGAATTCGCCCATCAGAAAAAAGCGGTGGCGGTCATTCGCGGACTTCGGGCCGTCTCCGATTTCGAATACGAGTTCCAGCTCGCCCTCACCAATCGGCGCCTTCACCCTGAACTCGAATCGGTTTTCCTCATGCCCCGCGAAACTCTCTCCTTCATTAGCTCTCAACTCGTCCGGGAATTGGCCCGCCTCGGTGCCCCCTTGGAGGATTTTGTGCCCCCAGCCGCGGCCGCCACCCTGCGCCAACACTTCGCCAAAAAATGAAGGTCGATCCCCGTCAGATCCCTGAAGAAGGGCTGGAACTTACCGGTTCCGTGCCTCTCGCCGATTACGATATTCCCATCGGCGAGATTCGTGGTTGGGATCAAATCCACTACCGACTTCAACTCCAAAAGGTTGGCCAAGAGGTCACGATCACCGGTTCTCTCCATTCCACCTTCGAAACCCCTTGTGCGCGCTGTCTCGACTTCATTCCTTGGGAGCTCAAGGTCAACGACTTCTGCCAGATCCTCGCCGCCCCCGATGAGGCGCCCCTCGACTTGACGCCGCTCTTCCGAGAGGACATCATTCTTGCCCTTCCGCTTGCAGCCCGCTGTGAGTTGGACGGTGCAGGTCGGTGCCCGCGCTCGGGGAAAGTTTACACTCTCCCCAAACAGGACGACTTCGCCGAAAAAAGACGAGCCACGGTCTGGCGGGATTTGGACCAACTCAAAACGGAGAATTGAAACCATGGGAGTCCCGAAACGCAAAACATCCAAAATGCGCCTGCGCATGCGCCGGGCCGCGCACCGCCGCGACCTGCCTCAGCTCCGCCGCGACAAAAGTGGCAATCTTCACCTGCCCCATGTGGTCGATCCCGCCACGGGTCGGTATCGCGACCGCCAGGTCCTGACCATCGAGACTCCTGCCGCCTAATCCCCCTCCCGTGATTTCACGGGTTTTCTGATGAAGATTGCACTCGATGCGATGGGAGGAGATCACGCTCCCGCACGCCCCGTGGCCGCCGCTCTCGAAGCTTTGACTCACTACCCCCAGATCGAAAAGCTTCTTCTCTTTGGCCAAAAAGAAAAAATTCTCCAGGAACTCCAAAAACTGGGCCACGCCCAACCGCCGGCCCGAATCGAAATCCATCACTGCAAGGAAGTCATCGAGATGGGGGACTCTCCCGTCGAATCCCTTCGCCGCAAAAGAGATAATTCCATCCTCCGCTCGATCGAAGCCGTTCGAGACAACCTCGCGGAAGCCGCTGTCTCCGCCGGCCATACTGGAGCCATGGTGGCCGCCGCCACCATTCGCCTCCGCACCCTGCCGGGTATTAGTCGTCCTGGCATTGCCACCGTTATGCCCACCGAAACCAATCTCTTCATTCTCCTTGATGCCGGCGCCAATCTCGACGCCCGCCCCGAACACCTTCTCGACTACGCTCTGATGGGTTCCATCTACTCGGAAGAAATTCTCGGCTACAAAAAACCCAAGGTGGGCCTCCTCTCCATCGGTTCGGAAGATGTCAAAGGCAACACCCTGACCAAGGAAGGTTTCAAACTCCTCTCCGCCGCTCCGATTCACTTCGTCGGCAATATTGAAGGCCGGGATCTTTTCGAACGCCCCGTGGAGGTTGTGGTCTGCGATGGATTTGTTGGAAATGTTGTTCTCAAAACCAGTGAGAGCATTGCCTCCGCCATTTTCTCGTGGCTCAAACATGAAATTCAGAAAACTCCTATCCGGATGGCCGGAGCGTGGCTGGCCCGCGCTGCTTTTAAGGCGATTAAGAAAAAAACCAGCTACGAAGAGTACGGCGGCTCCCTCCTTCTCGGGGTAAATGGCATCTGTGTCATCGCCCATGGTAGCTCCAGCGTCAAAGCCATCCGCAACGCCATTCGTGTCGCCGTGGAGGCCATCGAACACGGCGTGAACGACCGAATTATTCGTGCGGCGGAAATCGCCGGCGCGCATAAGGAATCCCAAGCGGATGCCATCGCAGCCTAAGTCGGGCCTGCAGATCACGGGAACTGGCATCTACCTTCCCGCTCGCGTCCTCACCAACCAAGACCTCGAAAAGCTGGTCGACACTTCGGACGAGTGGATTTTTTCCCGCACGGGAATTCGGGAACGGCGTATCGCCTCGGAAACCGAAACCTCCACTTGGATGGGTGTTCAGGCGGCCCAACAAGCTCTCGCTCATGCCAAGATTCAGGCCTCCGATTTAGATCTCATTTTGGTGGCGACCGTCACCCCCGACTCTTTTTTCCCATCGGCGGCTTGCCGCATCTCGGCCG
>CAMCFB010000076.1 GCA_945874125.1 Verrucomicrobia subdivision 6 bacterium
CACACCGCCGCATCCACCTGAAAATCGATATCCGATAGTGTTCCATCCTTCGTCCTTCGCACCCACTCCACCAGCCCCTGCAACTGCTCCGCCTGACCTTTGGCAAAAAGATCCCCCTGATGCTGCTGCGCTTTTTTTAGCCGATGCGGACAGAGATAGTTCTGCCTTCCCTTCAGCAGTGCTGCCGTAAATTCAAACGGCACGAGCGACTGCACAATCGGCACATCCTTGCCAAACAGCTGCTCCTGTAGATGGATGGTGTAAGTGCTGATGATCGCCTTCTTGCCCAACTCCTGCGCCGCATACGCCGCTGGCACCAGGTAGGCCAAGCTCTTACCTGTTCCCGTGCCGGCCTCTACCACCAGATGCTTTCGATCCTCAATCGTCTCCGCTACCCGCTCTGCCATCCTCGCCTGCCCAGGCCTCGACTCGTACCCCTTGGCCTTGCCCAGCTTTCCCCCGTCGGAGAAAAATTCTCCCATCCGAAAGGCCAGATTTCCTTGCGCCTCCGCACTCATAAGACCCTTACGCGAGGCTTGGATTTGTCCGCCAACGAGAACATCATCTTCAAGGTATGGAAGCTCTCGAGTCACTTTGCGAGTCCTGCCTCCAAGCAGGCGCCAGCGACCTATTTCTCCGAGAGGGAGCCACCCCTTTTATTCGCCTGGGCGACCAACTTCACGCTCTCGAAACTTCTCCCACTGGAGAGGACCTGCTCCACTTTCTCTGGTCCGCCTGTGGAGCCAAGCCCGAAGCCTCCGACCACGATGCCAGCTTTGTTACCCGCTCCGGACTACGCTTCCGCGTCAACCTTCATCGCCAACTCGGCGGCCGTGGAGCCGTTCTCCGCAACATCAAAACCCAGATCCCATCCATGGAGGATCTGGGTTTGCCCGTGGCCCTTCTGCAAAAGTGGTTTTCCCGTCCATCCGGCCTCGTCCTCGTGACCGGATCTACCGGAACAGGAAAATCCACCACCATGGCCGCAGGTTTGGAGTGGCTCAATCAAACCACCACCCGCCACATCATCACCATCGAAGACCCGGTGGAGTATCTTTTTCAAGAAAACCTCAGCCGCTTTACTCAGCGTGAAGTGGGAGCTGATACCCCTACCTTTGCCGAAGGCCTCCGGCGCGCCCTGCGTCAAAGCCCCGATATCATTCTTTTGGGAGAGATTCGGGATGCGGTGTCCGCCAGCACCGCTCTGCAAGCCGCCGAGACAGGCCACCTCGTCCTTGCCTCCCTGCACAGCAGTAGCGCGGCCGAAGCGGTCGAGCGCCTTCACCGAATCTTTAGCCCAGAGGAGCGGGAGGACGCCTCCGCTCTTCTCGCCGCTCAGCTTGTTGGCGTTTTTACCCAGCAACTCGTTGCCGGCTTGAACCAAAAACTGTTTCTGGTCGGCGAACATTTCGAAAACCAAGCCGCCACTCGACAATGGATTCGGAAAGGAGGTGGAACCGAGCTGGTCGATTTTATGCAAAATTCGCAAGCGCCTGAAAACCGCTCCATGACCACCTCTCTGGTCCAAGCCTACCGTGATGGACAGGTTTCCCTCGAGGTTGCCCTCGCCGCCGCTCCGGTGGTGGATGAGTTTCGTCGCGCTTCGATGGGAATTTCTAGCCAAGCCTTTTCCACGGTGGAAACATAACGATGAGCGACCTCAATATTCTTCAACTTTTGAGTGAGGCCAGCCAACGTGGTGCCTCCGATCTTCACTTCACCACCGGTCAACCTCCTGCCTGCCGCGTCCAAGGCATCCTACAATCTCTGCCCCATCCGCCCATGACCCCCCAGCTCTGCCGTGAACTCACTCTGAGTGTTCTAACCGAAACCCAGCGGGCCAAGTTAGAATCGGAACTCGACCTCGATTTCTCCATGGATGTGGCCGGGATCGGACGTCTTCGTGGAAATGCTCACTACGCTCGCGGCACTGTCGAGGCCGCCTTTCGATTCATCAATCGCTCAAATCCCTCGCTCGAGCAACTCGGTCTTCCTCCGGTTGTCAAAAATCTTTGCTCCACCGAAGAGGGCCTGATTCTCATCACCGGCGCCACCGGCTCCGGCAAATCCACCACCATGGCCGCGATGATCGAGGAGATTTCTCGAACCCGTTCGGGTGTCATCGTCGTCTTGGAGGATCCGATTGAATATGTGTTTCCTCCAGCCCTCTCCCTCATCAAGCAACGCGAAATTGGTCGAGACACCCAATCCTTTCCCGCCGGCCTTCGTCACGCCCTGCGCCAAGACCCCGACGTCATTGCCGTGACCGAGTTGCGAGATCAAGAATCGGTCCAAGTCGCACTCCAAGCAGCCGAAACAGGTCACTTGGTCCTAGCCACTTTCCACGCCTCCGACCCAGTCAAGGCTCTCGATCGTATCCTCGAAATGTTTGGTTCGGAAATGCTTCCTCAAATCCGTGCTCAGTTGGGAAACGGCCTGAAGGCTGTTATTTCCCAACGCCTTCTTCCCAAAGCGGATGGGCAAGGACGTGTGCTGGCCACCGAGGTTCTGACCGCTAGCCCGGCGGTTTCCGCCTGCCTGCGAACAGGGCGTATGGAACAGATCGTCGGTGTGATGGAAATTGGCGGACGTGACGGAATGCGCACAATCGACTCCAGTCTTGATGATCTAGTGGAAGCAGGCCTCATCACCCCCGAAGAGGCTGTGCAAAATGCCCGAGATCCTACCCGCGTGGCCCTCGCCAAACCCAAGAAAAAAGGCCTTTTCGGTTAACCCTCCACACAACTCCAAAACATTCCGCACGGACCCGTGCACAGCAGGGGAGCCGACCCGGGCTCAATGATCGGCTGCACTCCAGCCCAGAGAACTGCCTTCAGACAGCGTTTCTGGCAATTTTCCGCCACTACTCTTTGGGGCAAATCCCCTGCCTTCGCCACCTTGCCGCGAACCCGCTCCGTTTGCTTGGCCAATGCCTCCTCCCATGTTGGAAATTTCAGTCCTTGATCTCCCCAAGCCTCGGCATTTCCCCACATCCCCGGATAAATGACCTCCATCGCCTCACGAAACTCCCCCCAGCTCTGGGCGCAATAACTCCAACCCGTCGCAAGATTCCCCTCACTCCGAAGGGGCCGATACTTTCCCTGTTCATCCC
>CAMCFB010000077.1 GCA_945874125.1 Verrucomicrobia subdivision 6 bacterium
CCAACCCGGTTCGTAGCCTTCGAGGAGGGCATCGTAGGGTTGGTCGGCGTAGCCCCAGAGGTCGGCCATTTGGCGGGAAAGGGAGAGAAGTTTTTCGAGGTGCGGGGCAAAGGTGGGGAAGTGAGAGTTTTTTCGGGCTTCAACCCATGCGGTGCGGGAAAGGCCGATGGCGAGTTCGTTTTCTTCGACAAGTTCAGCGGGGATACGAGTGGCGCGGTGGTAGTCGTGACGCCAACGGGCGATGGCGGCGGCTTCGGGGGAGTGAGGCGGGAGGGAAGTGCTTTCGCACTCATCGAGCCAGCGGGCGATGTCGGTGTGGGTCGCGAGGCGGTGGGAGATCCCGGCGAGGAGGGATGACTGTTCGGCACGGAAGGAGTGGCCTTTCGGGGGGAGGAGGGTTTCCTGATCCCAAGAGAGGAGGCCGGTTGTGGCGCCGAGCAGGGCGAGGTCTTTACCTCGGGCGCGGAGTTTTTCGTAGGCTTCAGGAAGCGGGGGCATGCGGGAATAATGAAACAAGATGACACTTCATGGAATGTTTTCTTATGAGGCGTCGGATGTCGCACTGATCATCCTACATTCCCGGCAATGTAGGAAGGTGGCGGGTTATGGGGTGGCTTGAAGTGCGTTAGGGGGAAGCAGGCCGCGCGAGATTAGTTTTTTAGCAAACTCGATTTGGCTGGGGGCGAGGGTGCGGGAGGTGGATTTGGGGAGGGGGCCATCGAAAAGTTCGTAGTTGAACAGCTGGTGAGCGACTTGGGGGAAGCGGTCGGGGGGAAGGATGGGAACGGCGAAGGCGAGACGGTTGTCGGGGTTATTGTCCGACTCGGGGATGGAGGGGGGGAGGCCTTGGCCGAGGTTGACTAGACTGGAGAAGCCAAGGACACCGAGGTGGCGAGCAGTGTGGTAGTTAAAGAGGAGGACTTCAGCCATGGTGGAGTCTGCGGGGGTGGCTTGATTGCGGCCTCGGCGGGAGATTTCTTGGAGGACCTGTTCGACGCTGGCTCCGGCCATATCGGCTTCGGCCAACCAGTAGAGGGTGAGGAGAAGATTTCTCTGCATCCCGCCAGGAGCACTAAGTTTTGCGCAGACAAGGGGATCTGTAAGTTTGCGAAGATTTTCCATAGCGGCCTCCGTCTTTTTGAGAACGTTCATGCTGGCAGAGGCGGTCATCGAATCGAGCATCAGTTCATCGTCCCAAGTGCAGGAGTACCCCCCAAAGAGACCATACTGGTCCTGATAAGAGGGATTGAGTGGTAGGACAAGAGGCGGGGCAGAGTGTCCCGTTTGCAAAAAGGGGCAAATGAGGAGGAGCAAGAAAAGGGCGTAAGGCATAAAGAGAGGATAAGGGGTATTGATTGGGAGGGAAGTGTTTTGGGAGAAAGGGATGGCAGGGGATGGGCGAAAGTTCGTGGGTGCGAAGCGGAATAGGTGGAGCTAAAGCAAGTGTATGGATTTTACGATTGTGACGCCGAGCCTAGGGCAATTGGAGTATCTGGAGTGCTGCATCGCCTCGGTGGCCGATCAGGAGGGAGTATCGATCGAACACATCGTTCAGGATGGAGGCACAGCCAGTTTTAATGAATTTGCAGAAACAATGAGCAAACGGTGGCCTGACCGTCCAAACTATCGCAGGGTGATGATCACGGAACCCGATTCGGGCATGTACGACGCTATTAATAAGGGACTCAAAAAGGGGACTGGGCGGATTTGTGCGTACTTAAATTGTGACGAGCAGTATTTAGCCGAGGCATTGGCCAAGGTGATGGATGAGTTTAGAAAACAGCCAGCAGCTGAGATTTTGTACGGGGGTTTTCTCGTCGTGGATGAAAAGGGCGAGCTGGTAACGGCCCAACGTCCTGTAAATATGTTTTGGCAACATGTGGCAACATCCCATCTGCCCAACTTCACCTGTGCGACTTTTTTCAAAAGGGAAATGATGGAAAGAGAGAAGGCTTATTTTGAAACACGGTACAGAGCTTGCGCAGACGCGGCCTGGACAATCGAAAGGTTAAAAAGAGAAACAAAGATGGGAATGATGGCTGATTTTATAGGTGTGTTTGTCGAACAGGAGACGAATCAAGGCGTAAAAAAAGAGGGATTGGCGGAAGCCGATGCGATTCGGTGCCGATTACACCCGTGTGTAAGAAGTACAGCATTTCTATGGAAGCTGATGCATCGGCTTCGAAAACTATTTGAAGGCAAATATTTTCCGAAAAGAGTAAGCTACGATATTTTTAGGCAGGGGGAGGTGGGTAAACGGCAACATTATCCAGCCCGGTGGGTGAGTCCGTTTTGGGTCTCGCGGTTGCCGATAGGTTAAGAGCAAGAGTGGGCGGTAAAATATTGGTATTGGGGTTTTTAAAGCTACGGGGGGAAGGGGTTAGCGTTGGAGTAGGGAAGGGAGAAGAGTGAGGATCCTTTGGCCCAAAGGGGCAAGGGTGTGCTCGACCTCTCGTCCGCGGTATCGTTTTTGAACTAAGCCGGCAAGGGCGAGTCGTTGGGCATGTTCGGCTATCGTGGGCAAGCTCCCCCCTGCGCGTTGGTGGATCTGTTCGAGGCAGAGGTGAGGTGTTTGGGAGAGCAGGAGTAGGATCCGTAATCGGCGGTGATTGCCGGCCCCTTTAAGAATGGTCACCAAATGGAGTAACTGTATTTCGCTCATAGTAGATTAAACTAGGCAAATCGCCAAAAGATGCGGTCTTACGAAAATATATATACCCCATAGGCGGGGGACCGTTCGCGCAAAAATCGAAGCACTTAAGCAAACCAACCCCTAATTGGGCTGAACATTATGGCTTTATGCATAATGTCGAAGCGTGGAGAAGAGAGGTGCAGGGACGAATTTTTAGAGAGAGGAAGGTTGGGACGGGACATTATGACTTTATGCATAATGTCGAAGTGTCGGCGAAACGGGTGAGGGGCGATGGGTTAAAAAAGAGGGGGGTGAGAGTGGCGGCGAAGTGGGTGTGATAGAGGGCCGGGTGGGGACATTATGGCTTTATGCATAATGTCGAAGCGTGGAGAAGAGAGGTGCAGGGACGAATTT